>JAAYVH010000204.1 GCA_012517255.1 Chthonomonadales bacterium | reverse complement strand
GCCGGCGACAAGGGGCGCATCGGCCTCGATGTCTACAGGCGCGATCCCCGTATCGTCTATGCCGTGGTAGAGGCTCAGGGGGGCGGCGTCTTCCGATCCGAAGACAGCGGCGACAACTGGACGCGACAGTCTGCCACGAATCCCCGGCCCATGTACTTCAGCAAGATACGCGTTGACCCCAACGACGACCAGTTCATCTGGCTTGCTGGCGTATCGTTCATGCGATCGAAGGATGGGGGAAAGACCTTCGGCACCGAGAGCGGAGCCCGGTTGCACGCCGACATCCACGCCATATGGATCAACCCCGCCAACTCCAAGCACATGCTGGTCGGTTGCGACGGCGGCATCCAATGGTCCCATGACCGAGGCCAGACATGGGATCACATCAACACGATCCCGCTTGCGCAGTTCTATCATGTGGCGTTCGACATGCAGAGACCCTATAACGTGGCGGGCGGCCTGCAGGACAACGGCTCGTGGCTGGGCCCATCGAGCCGACCGGGCTCCGGAGGCCCGCGACACTCCGACTGGCAAAACATCGGCGGCGGCGACGGGTTCTACTGCGCCATTGATCCCTCGGACCCCAACACGGTCTACAGCGAATCACAGAATGGCGCTGTCCGGCGTGTTCACCTCGCAACGGGCGCAAGCAAGGCGATCACCCCCCGTCCGAACGCCGGCGAACCTCGCTATCGCTGGGACTGGTGCACGCCGTTCATGCTGTCGCCCCACAACCCGCGCAAGGTTCTGTTGGGCGGCAATCGGCTGTTTATCAGCACCGACCGCGGGGATACGTGGCGGCGAACCGAGGATCTCTCGACCAATCCCGACACGAGTACATTCGTGCTGATGGGCGTCAAGCGTGGACGCAGCTATCCCTTCCCGGATCTCGGATCCGACTATGGGCAGATTGTAACGCTGACCGAGTCGCCGGTGCGCGAGGGTGTTCTCTACGTCGGCACGGACGATGGCAACCTGCAGGTGTCGCAAGACGACGGTAAGACATGGGTCAACGTCGCGACGAACGTCCCCGGTGTGCCGAAGGGCACCTACGTCTCACGGGTTCATGCCTCGCCGCACTCCGTGGGGCGCATCTACGCTGCCTTCGATGGCCATCGCGGTGACGACTACACGCCGTATGCGTTCGTCAGCGAGGACTTCGGCGCCACCTGGCGGCCAATCGCCAAGGGCATCCCGCCAGGCTCGACGATCAACGTTGTGCGTGATCATCCGTACTGCGAGAACCTGCTCTTTGCCGGCACCGACCGCGGTCTGTATGTTTCGACCGACAGGGGCGCCACATGGACCCGGTTCGGAAAGCCGCTGCCGCCGCTGCGAGTGGATGATGTGGTGGTGCATCCCCGTGAGAATGACCTGATTGTCGCCACGCACGCGCGTGGCATCTACATCCTTGACGACATTTCGCACTTTGTTGCCGTTGCCTCGGGCAAGCTGACGGGCAAGATCGCGTTGCTCCAGCCGCGCAAGGCTGTCATGTACCGCGCAAGCGGCGGCATGAGCTCCCTCCAGGGCAACCGGGTCTATGTGACCCCGGGGGCGCCGACCGGCGCGACCATTCGCTACTGGCTCGCGTCAGAACCGAGCGCGGATCAGGCGTTGACACTAACGATCGAGGACCAGAAAGGAAGGGTGCTTCGGTCGCGTCGCCTGCTGCTCGCAAGCGCAGGATTGAACAGCACGACCTGGGACTTCCGCCGCGATCCGCCCGGAGCGTCAGGCACGGCGCAGACGGGAGCCGCCCCATCTCGCGCGTCGACAGGTCCGCAGAGTTCAGGGCGTGCCGCAACGGCTGGTCGCCAGGCACAGGCCGGCCAGTCTGCATCAAGGGGACGTGTGACCGCCATGGGGCCGCGCGTCCTGCCGGGACGCTACATCGTGCGCCTGCGGATGGGCGACGAGACGCAAACCCGGTATATCGACGTCGAGCAGGACCCGCGCGTCACGCTGTCATTGCGCCAGCAAAGGGAACTCTCTGTCCTGACAGAAGGTCTGATGGCACGAGCGATGGAGCTTCAGAGGCACGAGCGATGGCTTGAGGGCCTCGAGACTGCGGTCACCAAGGCCATTCAGGATGAGGCCATGAAGGCGGCGCCAAAGCCGATCGCCGAGCGCTTGGCGGCGCTTCAGGGCCGAACGCGCCAAGCACGAGCGCAGTTGCGCGGCGGGGAGCCTGCGCCAACTGGACCGGCTACGGAGACCCTGGGACCGAGTGGGGAGGTCATCCAACTCCAGGGACGTGCGACTGCCAGCGTCGCCGCGCGCCTTTCTCAGTACTACATGACGCTCGAAACCATGCCCGAAGCGCCGTCGAAGCAGCTGCGGGCGGAAATGACCGAGCTGATGAGAACCGCCGACACGATAGCGAGGGAGGCGAGGAACCTGCGGGAACGCGAACTGCCTGGGATCAACAAGCTGCTCACAGGGGCGAAGCTACCGACCATCACGGTGGCCGACCAGGCGGCCGTATCTACCGAGGCCGGTGTCGGCGGCACGGTGGAAGCCGACGCCGAGGACGAACCAGACCAATGAGAAAGGGCGCGGCACACGCCGCGCCTCACTTCTCCATCGGGGTGAGCGGACTTGAACCGCTGGCCTCCTGGCCCCCATCCAGGCACTCTACCAAACTGAGCTACACCCCGGAGCAGGCTGTAGTATACCGGCGACCCTCAGCCATGTCAACGGCGAGCAGGATCACTGCGCCCCTGAGACCGGCGGCAAGATGGATGTCGTAGGTCAATGAGACAGGTGTCCCGGACCGAAGATGATGTGCGGCCCAATCCGGATGCGCAGGCGATGGGCCTGGCGCTCGTGCGCTGGTTTCGCCATACGCACCGCGACCTGCCATGGCGTCATGATAGGGCAGATCCGTACAGGGTATGGGTGTCCGAGATCATGCTGCAGCAGACGCAGGTCCGGACCGTGGAGCCCTATTACCGGCGCTGGATGGAGCGTTTCCCGACGCTGAAAGCGCTCGCCGCCGCTGAACTCGACGAGGTCCTGCGCCTCTGGGAAGGGCTCGGGTACTACGGTCGAGCTCGACGGCTGCATGAGGCGGCACGCATCGTGGCAGCCAGACATGACGGTGTGCTCCCGCGAGATCCGGCTATCCTCAGCCGGTTGCCGGGGATCGGTGCGTATACCGCCGGCGCGATTGCCGCCATCGCGTTCAACGAACCCGCTGTTGCGCTGGACGCCAATGCCCGCAGGGTCCTCCGCCGCATCCTCGCTGCCGATGCGCGGGACGCCGGTCTGAAGGCTATCAGCCGAGCGATGATGCCCGCCGACGCGGCCTCCGACTATGTTCAGGCGCTGTTCGAGCTTGGAGCGCGAGTGTGCACGGCAGCGAAGGCTGACTGTGCCGCCTGCCCGGTCGCACAATGGTGCCGGGCCCGAAGCACAGGGACGCAGCTTCGGTACGGTGCGTCGTCCGGGGCCCAGAGATCGGAGCGGTTGGTGAGGGTCTCGGCAGTCGTAGATTGCGACGATCGCGTTCTCGTAGTGCGCCGCCTGCCCGGAGGCGTCTGGGCGGGGCTCTGGGAGTTTCCATGGCGCGAGTTGGGGCCTCAGGAGGAACTTCACGCGTGCGCTGTTCGCGCTGCGCTGGAGGTGGCCGACGTCCGCTCCCATCCCGTCGGGACCCTTGGGACCGTTTCTCATGCGGTCACTCGCTATGCCATCAAGCTGCACGCGGTGCGGTGCATGACTGAGAGCGAGCAGGGACGTCCGGTCGATTGCGCAGAGCTGGCGTGGCTGCCATGGTATGAGGTCGAGAGCCTTCCTATGCCAGCCCCGCAGCGCAGGATCTACCGCATGGCTCTCGGGGCGGTCCGCAGCGCGACCGACCTGTCGGCATAGCCGGCGCCGGCGAGAATGCAGAAACGCATGGACACGATGCCGTTCGCGACAGGACTACGGTCATCACGTGTGGAATCATGCTGGCAGTGACATAGTGAGAAGGAGCATGACATGAGGCAACTAGCTGCGATGGCGCTCGACACGGCGGTTCTGCGCGGAGCGGAGTATGCGGACGTTCGGTTGGTGCGATACCGGCGTCAGAACCTCTCTGCCGAGGACAATCGTCTGAGCGGCATCGCGGACACGGACGACTACGGGCTCGGCGTGCGCGTGCTCGTTGATGGCGCATGGGGCTTTGCCGGGACTGGCAACCTGACGCGAGAGGAAGTCCAGCGCGTTGCGGCCGAAGCCGTCGCCATAGCTCGGGCATCGGCGGCAGCGATGCGCGAAAAGGTCCGTCTGGTGCCGGAACCAGCCCGGACGCTGACATTCCGCTCCCCGTGCGAGGTAGATCCCTTCAGCGTGTCCATCGGCGACAAGGCCGCTCTGCTCCTCACGATCAACGCGCGACTTCTGAACAACAAGAGCGTGCGCAAGGCGCAGGCGTTCATGACCCTCCGCAAGGATGAGCGTCTGTTCCTGAGCACCGACGGATCGGACCTCTCCAGCGAGGTCGTCACAACCGCCGCGGGCTATCAGGCGACGGCCGTTGGCGATGGCGATGCGCGCTCGCGTTCCTACATGCCTCCACCCCTGACACGAGGCTACGAGAACATCAACGCTGAGGACCTCCTGGCCAACACGGAGCGTGTTGCAGAGCAAGCCGTCATGCACCTGAACGCCCCCGAGTGCCCTGTAGGCTACAAGGACCTCATTCTGGACCCCCAGAACCTCTCCCTGACGATCCATGAGTCGGTCGGCCATGCCACCGAGCTCGACCGTGCGCTCGGCTATGAGGAGTCGCTCGCGGGCCGCAGCTTTGCCACGCCGGACAAGCTCAGGAACTTGAAGTACGGTTCAGATCTGGTGAGCTTCGTCGCCGACAACACCCTGGAAGCCGGTTTGGCCACGCAGGGGTTCGATGACGACGGCGTAACTGCCCAGCGCTGGCACATTGTCGAGGACGGACTCTTTGTTGGTTACAGCACAGGACGCGAGGTCGCGGGTCACATCGGGCTGGAGAGGAGCACCGGGGGGTGTCGAGCGGATCACTGGGGCAGCATTCCGATCGTTCGGATACCCAATCTCTCGCTGATGCCCGGCAAGGAGCCCCTCACGCTGGAGGAGCTGATCTCCGACACCGATGACGGCATCTTCATTGAGGGGCGAGGGTCATTTTCGATAGACCAGATGCGCTGCAACTTCCAGTTCGGAGGCGACGCATTCTGGGAGATCAAGAAAGGCCGGATCGTTGGCATGCTCAAGAACGTAACGTATCAGAGCATGACCACGGACTTCTGGGGCAGTTGCGACGCCATATGCGACGCGCGGTTCTGGGTGCAGGATGGGGTGCTGAACTGCGGAAAGGGAGATCCCATGCAGATTGCGCAGATGACGCACGGCGCCGCGCCCGCCCGTTTCAGGCACATCAAGGTCGGAGCTGCCCGATAATCCGGTTGGCTGCAACTAACGGAGGTACTGCATGGAAACGCCGAAGATCGAAGTGCTGAAAGACGGACCCTATCTGGTGACCGGAGCCGTCGAGCTGTTGGATGCCGACGAACAGCCCATCGAGGTCAAGACGACCAAGATCGCGCTGTGTCGTTGCGGGCGATCCGCCGAGAAGCCGTTCTGCGATGGCACGCACCGGAAGTCAGGATGGACGGAGGACACGCAGGCCTGAGGTCCTAACCCCTCAGATCATTCAACCGGGGGCGCGGCTTCCGACGGGCTCTGCTCGTTGGCCGCGCCTTCATCCTCAGCGGTGCGGATTCGTTCGATCGTCGCCACCGAGTCGCCCGGTTCCAGATTGATCAGCCGGACGCCCTGAGTGCTCCGGCCCGCCGATCTGATGCCTGCCACAGGCATGCGGATCGTGATGCCGTTGACCGTGATGATCATGAGGCGGTCGTCGGCGTCTACAACCGCGGCAGCGACCACCGGCCCCGTCTTCTCAGTAATGTCCATGGTGATGAGGCCGCGGCCGCCACGTGACTGCACTCTATACAGCCTGAGCTCAGAACGCTTGCCCACGCCTCGTTCTCCCACGACAAGAAGCTGCTTGGAATCATCCACGAGATCAACCGCTACAACCTGATCGCGGAGCACACGATTCTCGTCGCGCATCTCTATGCCTCGAACTCCGCCTGCGGGCCGACCACGCACCGGCACGTCTGCTTCCTTGAACCGGATGGATTTGCCGCCGCGGGTCACCATGATGCACTCTCGGTTGCCGTCTGTGAACATCACCCAGCGCAGCTCATCATCCGGTTCGAGGTCGAAGCAGATGAGGCCATTGGCGCGCAGATTGGCAAATTCCCGCACGTCCACGCGCTTGACCTCGCCGTTGCGCGTCGCCATCAGAACGTAGCCCGTCGCCGACTGGAGGTCCTTTACCGGCATCGTCGCGGTTACGACGTCTCCCGGCTCGATGTTGATCAGGTTAACGATGGCGGTACCCATCGCGGTGCGCGACGTCTGCGGCACTTCGTAGGCTTTGAGCTTGTAGACCCTCCCACGGTTGGTGAAGAACAGGATGTAGTCGTGGGTGTTGGCGACGAACAGATGCTCGATCCGATCTTCGGTCTTCGTGGCTGCCCCGATGATGCCTCGCCCACCCCGACGCTGGGTCCGATATGCGTCCATGGGGACACGCTTGACATAGCCGTCTCGAGTGACCGTGACGAGCATGTCCTCCTCGGGTATCAGATCCTCCTCGCCGATCTCGTCCGGTTCGGTGGCGAGGATGCGCGTCCGGCGGTCATCGCCATGTTTGTCGCGGAGCGTCTTGAGCTCAGCTTTGATGATCGCGTTGACCCGTTCAGGATGAGTCAGGATATCTTCGTAGCTGGCGATTTCCTTCAGCTTGGACCTGTACTCTTCCTCGATCCGGTTGCGGTTCAGTCGGTTCAGTTGGCGAAGCTGCATCTCGAGGATTGCCGTTGCCTGAAGCTGCGTAAGGCCGAAGCGTTCCATGAGCGCGTTTCTAGCGCTTGGATCATCGGCAGAGGCGCGAATGATGCGAATGATCTCGTCAATGGCATCGAGCGCGATCTGCAGGCCTTCGAGGATATGGGCGCGGGCCTTGGCGCGACCGAGTTCGTAGAGCGTGCGCCGCACGACGATTTCGCGTCGGTGTGTCAGGTAGATCTGGATAAGCTGCGGCAAGGTCAGCAGACGCGGCTGCTTGTCGACGAGCGCCAGGAGGATCACTCCGAACGTCGTCCGCAGCGCGGTGTGCTTCAGCAGGTAGTTCAGCACCTGGCGCGGAGCCTTGTCGCGGCGCACGGTAATCACGACGCGAATGCCGTGACGATCCGTGAAGTCCTGAATGTCGGTGATGCCGTCTACTTTGCGCTGCTTGACGAGGTCCGCGATATCGCGCTGGAGCGTCTCTTTGTTAACCTGATAGGGCAGCTCCGTGATGACGATCGCGTTTCTGCCGCCGTCCATCGGTTCGATCTGCACGTTGGCCTGAACGATGACCCGGCCGCGTCCCGTCTCGTAGGCCTCCTGAATCCCTCGCTTGCCCAGAATGATGCCTGCTGTGGGGAAATCGGGGCCCTTGATGAACTGCAGGAGATCGGTCACTGTGGCATCGGGGTTGTCCACGGCGTAGATACACGCGTCGCATACTTCACGCAGATTGTGGGGCGGGATCTTGGTGGTCATGCCGACGGCGATGCCCTCGCTGCCGTTGCAGAGCAGATTCGGGAATCGAGCCGGAAGCACCGTGGGCTCGTCGCGAGTCTGATCGTAGTTCGGCATCCACTCGACCGTGTCGCGGTCGAGGTCAGCGAGCATCTCCGTGGCGAAGACCGCCATCCGGGCTTCTGTGTAGCGCATCGCCGCTGGCGGGTCGCCATCTATGCTGCCGAAGTTGCCCTGACCGTCAACGAGCGGGTAGCGCAGGCTGAAATCCTGCGCCATGCGCACCATTGTGGGGTAGATGACCCCTTCACCGTGCGGATGGTAGTTGCCCGACGTATCGCCGCATATCTTCGCCGACTTGCGATGCTGCGAACCCGGCGTCAGGTTCAGGTCGTGCATCGCCATGAGGATGCGCCGCTGGACGGGCTTCAGGCCGTCGCGAGCATCGGGCAGGGCGCGAGCAATGAGGGTGGATACGGCGTAGCCAAGGTAGGATCGGCGGAGTTCATCCTCGATGGCTACCTGCAGCAAACCTTGCGGTTCTAGTTCTTCGGTCGGGGTCAGTTCGTCGTTCGGAATGTCGTTGGACATAGGGGTTGTGCGGTGCCGGCAAGCCGGCAGGACACTCCGATTATACCCCGATAGGTACAGCTTTGTCGCGCATTCCGTGCGCGGCCTGCGTTTGACATCACGCTGTCGAGCGAGGTATTCTGATGCCGATTGCGGACGGCGGCAGACGCCGTCCCGTTTTTTCGAATGCCTGATCTAAGGCATCGGATCGCACGTTGACAAGCCATCGGGAGGCAGATATACTCGCCCGCAATACGGTGCACCTTCGTCTAGGCATGGGGCGATGATCGTCCGGCCCGGGCGAGCCTGGCGCTGTGCGAGCTACGTCCGTCATGCCATCACTCGACGATCCCATCAAAGTCATCAGGGGCGCAGGCCCGCGAGCTGCGGAGCGGCTGCTCAAGATCGGCGTACGAACCGTTGGCGATCTCCTGCGTCACATTCCGCGGCGGTACGAGGACCGGAGTCACATCAGGTCCATAGCGTCGCTTGTGGTTGGGGAGGCCGCGGTCGTTCGCGGCCGCGTGCTGAGCGCAGAGAACATCAGCACGCCGAAAAGGCGATTGCGGATCACGCGCGTGATTATCAGGGACCGGACGGCGGCTGCGGAGTTGGCCTTCTTCAACCAGCCGTATCTGCTTCGCCGGTTTCATGAGATCATGACCCGCGAACGGTCGATCGTTGTCTACGGGACGGTGCGTTTCACCGGATCGGGCCTCGTCAGTATCGAGCATCCAGAGTGGGAGGAGGTCGGTGAGGAAGAGGAGGCGCTGTCGGCCGGTCGGATCGTGCCCATCTACCCGATCTCAGAGGGACTGACCCAGAAGTGGATGCGGATGATGGTCGCCTCAGCGCTGGAGAGCCATGCCGGTCTGATCCAGGATCCTCTGCCGATCGAGCTGCGCCGCCGGTACAACCTTCAGGAGGCGGTCTCAGCCTATCGCAGTGTCCATCTTCCGGAAAGGATGGAGGCTGCCGTCGAGGCCCGGCGTCGGTTGGTCTTCGAGGAGTTCTTCGTGCTTCAGGCTTGCCTTGCCCAGCGGCGCATGGCGCGCAAGAACGAAATCGGCGCTCCCAGGATCGGCGGCGACCAGCACGAGATCGAGCAGATCATCGCCAACGCGCTGCCCTTCGAACCGACAGACGATCAGCGTTCCGCTATCAGCGACATTGCTGCCGACATGGCATCGGGGCGGCAGATGAACCGCCTGCTGCACGGCGACGTGGGCTCCGGCAAGACCGCTGTGGCGGTCGTCGCGCTTGCCCTTGCCGCTCGGGCAGGCTATCAGGCGGCGGTGATGGCGCCGACCGAGATCCTCGCTCAGCAGCAGTACGCTGTGCTCCGCGATTGGCTGGCGCCGCTGGGGATCGAAGTGGACCTGTCGGTAGGGTCTCTGTCGGCCGTCGCTCGCGCGGGCTTGCGGCAGCGATTGGAGTCTGGCCAGACGCGCGTCGTTGTAGGCACCCATGCGCTGATCGAGGATGAGGTCCGGTTCGCGGCATTGGGGCTCGTCATCATTGACGAGCAACACCGGTTCGGCGTCCTGCAGCGTCAGGCGCTTCAGTCCAAGGGCGTCGCCCCGCATGTGCTGGTAATGAGTGCGACACCGATACCGCGGACGCTCACGCTCACGCTATACGGCGACCTTGACGTGACCGCACTGCGCACGATGCCGCCGGGCAGGGGATCGGTGAAGACCTACTGGAAGCGGCCCGATGAGACCGGGGCGGTCTATCGTGGCGTGGCGGATCTCCTGGCCAGGGGCAGGCAGGCGTACGTCGTCTGTCCGCTGGTGGAGGAGTCGGAGACCATCGAGGCGGCCGCTGCGACGGCCCGGGCCGAGCACATTCAACGGGATTTGCTGCCCAACTATCGTGTCGGGTTGCTGCACGGACAGATGGCTGCTTCGGACAAAGAGACGGTGATGGCCTCGTTCAAACGCGGCGATCTGGACGTTCTGGTTAGCACTACGGTGATCGAAGTGGGCATAGACGTGCCGAATGCGACCGTGATGGTGGTGGAGAACGCCGATCGGTTCGGGCTGGCGCAACTCCATCAGTTGAGGGGGCGTGTCGGACGGGGCTCACATGCGTCATACTGTGTGTTGATCGCTGACCCTACGACCGAGGCAGGCATTCGGCGCATGCAGGTCATGACCGAGACGCGGGACGGCTTTCGCATCGCCGAGGAAGACCTGAGGCTGCGTGGGCCAGGCGAGTGCCTGGGCACGCGCCAGAGTGGCCTGCCGGAGTTCTGTTTCGGTGATCTGCTGCGCGACGAGTCTGTGCTGGTTGAGACGCGCAAAGCGGCGGTGGAACTGGTCCAGTCGGACCCGAACCTGACATCGCCCGAACACAATCTATTGCGTCGAGCTGTGGACGACCGCATGAGGTCGCTCGAGCTCGCCACGGTAAGCTGAACGGACATGGAAACGTGCGTGGCTGTCGTCCCTGGTAGCTTCGATCCGGTGACCAATGGGCATGTAGACATCATCGAGCGGGCCTGCAAGCTCTTTCGCGTCGTACATGTGGCCGTTGCCGTGAACGCAGCCAAGGAACCGACGTTCACGCGCGATGAGCGCGTCGAGATGCTGAGACTCGCGTGCGCGCATCTGCCTGAGGTCACGATCGGGACGTTCGACGGACTGCTGGCAGACTACGCCGTGGCTATCCGTGCAGGTACCATTATCCGCGGCTTGCGCGCGGTATCAGATTTTGAGTATGAGCTCCAGATGGCTCACACGAACAGGTGTTTGGCTCCGGACATCGAGACCGTCTTCGTGCCGACAAGGACGGATTACTCGTTCCTGAGCTCCAGTATCGTCAAGGAAATCGCCCGGCTGGGCGGGTCGGTGGAAGGACTGGTTCCCGACGGTGTTCGACAACGACTCCGAGAGAAGTTCGAGCAACGCTAGCACGGAGACTGCGGTCTCTGGCAATCGCCCCTTGCCGCTCAGCGGCCGCTACCAGATGGGGGATGCCGAGCAGATCGACGTCTACAGCATTCTGAACGAACTGCTGGAGTTGCCCGACAAGGCGAAGCGACTGCCGGGCAACATCCTGGTAGGGTTCAATCACGAGCGATTCGGGCACCTGGTGCTGAAGATCCGAGCCAATCTGCCGGAGGACATGAAGCGCGCGCGCAAGGTGACGCGTGACACGCAGAAGATCGTCAGCGAAGCGCGCGATAGCGCCAAGGCCGAGATCGACCGGGCTCGTGCCGAGGCCGACCGCATCGTAGAGTCGGCGAGGGGCCAGGCTGAGCGCCTGCTCGTAGACGCGCGCGAAGAGGCCGCGCGCATGGTAGATCAGAGCGAGATCGTGCGCATGGCCGATGCGCAAGCCCGCGAGATCGTCCACAATGCGACGGTGGAGGCATCGGGTATCCGGCGTGGCGCCAAGGACTATGCCCGCGACGTTCTGACGAGGCTCGAGGGCGTGCTCGACAAGGCGCGCAATACCGTTCACCTTGGCCGCGAAGAGCGCGAGCGAGCGCTCGACGAGGAAGACGACTGAGGACCCGAGATGCAGCTTGACCTCTCTGAGATACTCGCGCGCGTCGGCGTGCGCCGCAACTGCGAGGTCCTCGAGCCGCCCATCGTGGACTGCGACCTTGTGTGCAATGCGCCGATTGAAGGCGAGCTCTGGTTCAGCAATGCTGGCAGCGCCTTGCTGGTTACGGGTCATGCGACGACGAGGGTCGCTCTTGTGTGCAGCCGTTGTCTTGCAGCCATGGACGAACTGCTGGAAGTCGCCATTGACGAGCAGTATCCTCTGGTGCACAGAACCGGAGGAGGGCCTGGCCACCGGCACGATCTTGTCGTGGACGAAGACGAGAATCTGGCTTCCGGCAGATTGTTTGCCGGCCCGCTGCTGGATCTGACGGAACTGCTGCGCCAAACCCTATCGGTTGCTTTACCGCTGCAGCCGTTGCACAGGCCCGACTGTGCCGGGCTCTGCCGTACTTGCGGACAGGATCTCAACGATGGACCCTGCAACTGTCGGTCCACCGATCCTGATGAGCGCCTTGCACCGCTTGCCAAGCTGTTGGAGCAGCGTTCTGTCGATCGCTCTCCCCATACACGTGAAACCAACTCGAGAGGTTGAGATGCCCCTACCAAAACGTCGTCATTCGAATATGCGGACGCGCCTGCGCCGCACCCATTACAAGCTGAACGTACCCGTGGTGGGAGAGTGCCCGCGCTGCCACAAGCCGCGCCAGCCGTACCATGCATGTCCATCATGCGGGTTCTACAACGGCCGGCAGGTTCTGGACATCAAGCAGAAGACCCGCAAGGCAGACTAGCCCTCGAGTGGACGTATGACTACGAGGCCGCCACGCATCGCCATAGATGCGATGGGTGGAGATCGGGGACCGGCCGAGGTTGTGCGCGGCGCTGTGTCGGCTGCGCGCGGGTCGGCCAGTGGCGCACAGCTCATTCTGGTCGGTGATTCGACGGAGCTGGGGGAATGCTTGCGAGCTTCGGGAGTTGCCCCGGGCAACGTCCGGATCCACCACGCGTCGCAGACCGTCTCGATGCACGACCGACCCTCGGAGGCAATCCGAGGCAAACCGGATGCCTCCGTCTCGGTGGCGGCTCGCCTTGTTAAGGATGGCGAAGCCGACGGTTTCATATCGATCGGGAACACCGGCGCTGCCATGGCCGCCGCGTTCTACCACCTGAGACCGGTGTGCGGAATCTCGCGCCCTGCCATCGCTGCCGTCCTGCCCACGATGGTTCAGAACCGGCCGTTCGTGATGCTGGACATGGGCGCAAACGTCGACGGCAGTCCACACCATCTTGTCGAGTTCGCCATTATGGGCCTCGTCTATGCTCGCAAGGTGTTGGCGCGCTCCAGTCCCAGAGTCGCGCTGCTTTCCAATGGGGAGGAGCCCACCAAGGGCAACGACCTAACGAAGCGCGCTCACGCGCTTCTGCGGGAGTACGTGCCTGAGTTCTCCGGCAACATCGAAGCGGGCGAAGCGTTTCGTGGGAGCGCCGATGTCGTTGTGTGCGACGGTTTCGACGGCAACGTTCTGCTCAAAGGCGCTGAGGGCGTGGTGGAGATGGTGCTGAAGTCGCTCCGAGAAGAGCTGACGAGGCACCCCTGGATGCGGCTGGCGTTGCTCCCGTTGCGCCCTTCCATGAGCCGCTTGAGAAAGCGGCTCGACTATCGCGAGTTCGGCGGAGCTCCTCTGCTCGGAGTGAACGGAGTCTGCATCATCGGACACGGTCGCTCGGACGCTGTGGCGGTGGCGAACGCCATCAAGGTTGCGGTGGCTTCCGTCGGCAGCGACCTCGTGCTGGAAATCGCGCGGGCCGCTGGCGAGCTTCGCGAACGGCGGCAAGGCGATCCCGCGTGAGCGTGAGGTCAGGTCAAGGGCGCCTGTGCCGGGGCGCGGGCATACTCGGCGTGGGAATGGCAGTGCCAGAGACGATCCTCACCAATGCCGATCTTGAGCGGATGGTCAACACCACCGATGAGTGGATAGTCACGCGGACCGGCATTCGGGAGCGGCGGATCGCGGCGCACGACGAGTGCACATCCGACTTTGCCGTGCGGGCGGCGCTCATGGCGTTGGCGGATGCCGGCATGGAGGCCGATACCCTCGATGTCATCCTGTGTGCCACGTGTTCTGGCGACTACCTGTGGCCTGCGACAGCGTGCCTGGTTCAGGGGGCCATCGGTGCGGGTACCGCCCAGGCATTCGACGTCAGCGCGGCTTGTGCCGGCTTCGTGTACGGGCTGCAGTTGGCGGGCGCGCTGATCGAAACCGGCGCTGCTGAGCATGTGCTCGTCATCGGCGCCGACACTCTCAGCCGGCATGTGGATTGGACCGATCGCACTACCTGCGTGCTCTTCGGCGACGGCGCAGGAGCAGCCGTGATGGGGCCGGTAGCCCCCGGAGACGGGTTGCTAGGCTCGGCGATGGGGGCCGACGGATCGAGGGTGCACAGCCTGTATGTACCTGCTGGCGGCACCCGCACGCCGTTGACCTGCGAGCTGATCCGCGAGGGCGGCAACAAGCTGACCATGCATGGTCCCGAGGTGTTCAAGTTCGCCGTGCGGATCATGGGTGAAGCCTGTATGGCTGCTCTCGCAAACGCGGGGCTAACAGCGGAGGATGTCGATCTGTTCGTGCCGCATCAGGCCAACATACGCATCATCAGGGCGGCAGCGCAACGAATGGGGCTGACGGAGGATCGCGTCTTCACGAACGTGGAGCGGTATGGCAACACCTCGGCTGCATCTGTGCCGATCGCGCTCTATGAGGCGGTCGAGGCCGGCCGCGTGGATTGCGGCGATGTTCTTGTGTTCGTAGGGTTTGGCGCCGGACTCACCTGGGGCGCCAATGTCGTGCGGTGGACGCGGGACGAGCGGGATCGCAGGCAGACGACGTCCGTGGCGCTGCATGGCCAGTTCTCGACTGCCGGAGGGACGGCATGCGGTACGCACTGATCTTTCCGGGCCAGGGCTCCCAGAAGGTAGGGATGGGAGGAGCGTTCCGCCGCGTTTCCGAGAGCGCGCGGCGGCTGTATGTGAGCGCGGGCGAGGCGCTTGGCTACGATCTCGCGGAGCTCTGCGAAAACGGCCCCGCCGAGGCGCTGTCGCAGACGCTGTACACGCAGCCAGCGCTTTTTGTGGCATCCTGTGCGGCGCTCGAAGCGCTCAGGGAGCGCGTTGCGGTATGTCCGTTCGCGGTTGCCGGGCACAGCGTGGGCGAATACGCCGCGCTGTACGCCGCGGGGTCCCTCACGTTCGAGCAGGGGCTCGCGTTGGTGCGCAAGCGAGCCGAGCTGATGCACGAGGCTGCCCGGGAACGCCCCGGCGCGATGGCGGCGGTTCTCGGTCTCGACCGCGAACGCGTGGCCGAGTGTTGCGACAGGGCGCGCGAGTCTGGCATTGTCGGCATTGCGAATATCAACTGCCCGGGCCAGATCGTGATCTCCGGCGAGAAGGCTGCCGTAGATGCCGCTTCCGATCTGGCGCGGCAGGCAGGCGCGAAGCGCGTGCTCGGCCTTCCAGTATCGGGCGGCTTCCATTCGCCCCTGATGGTTCAGGCTGGCGATGCGCTGCACGCCTTCCTGCGCGCGGCGAGTCTCAAGGACCCCGACCCGCCTGTGGTAGTGAACGTCGCGGCCGAGTATTGCCGGTTCGGCCAGGATCTGGCTCCGTATCTCACAATGCAGGTCAGCGGCACGGTGCGGTGGGAGGAATCCATGCGGCTTCTCGCCAATGACGGGATGGAGTTCGCGATCGAGCTCGGCTCGGGCAATGTGTTGGCGGGGCTAATGAAGCGAATCTGTGCCGACGTTCCCGTGATCAGTGTCGAGGACGAATCCTCGCTAGACCGGGCTGTGGATGTGCTATCAGGACAAACACGTGTGGGGGAGCGATGAGCAATATGGGGAATCTAGACGGTAAGTGCGCCATTGTAACCGGCGCAGGGCGTGCGGGTCGAGGCATTGGCCGATCCATCGCCCTTGCGCTCGCGAGCGCCGGAGCCGACGTAGCAGTAAGTGATGTCGTGGCAGAGAACGCCGAGGGAGTCGCGCGCGAGGTCGCTGAGAAGACGGGCCGGCGCACGATTGCCGTCGTCGGGAGCGTCGCCGAGGCCGATGCGGTTCAGGCGCTGTTCGACCGGGTCATGCAGGAGTGGGGGCGGGTCGACATCCTCGTGAACAATGCCGGCATCACCAAGGATGACCTGTTGGTGCGCATGTCTGAGGAGGCGTGGGACGCGGTGCTCAACGTGAACCTGCGAGGCGCCTTCCTGTGCACGCGCGCTGCTGCGAAGATCATGCTGCGGCAACGCTCCGGTCGCATCGTCAACATGGCGTCGGTGATGGGTATCGTCGGCAATCGTGGACAGGCCAACTACGCCGCCAGCAAGGGTGGCCTGATCGCGCTGACGAAGTCCACCGCCAAGGAGCTGGGTTCTCGCGGCATCACGTGCAACGCCGTGGCGCCCGGCTTTATCGAGACCGTGATGACCGATGCCCTGCCGCAGGAACTCCGCGACCAGATGAAGAAACAGGTCCCGCTGGAGCGGCTCGGCAGTCCGGATGACGTGGCCAATGTCGTATCATTTCTCTGCTCTGATGCCGCGGCCTATGTAACGGGTCAGGTGATCAGCGTGGACGGCGGTCTTTTCATGTGAAACCCGGAGGCCGCATCGGTTTGCGCGGCGACTGTCCGACGCAAGAACGCCGACGGTCGGCACGCCTTCGTGAGGACCGAACGGCACACTAGACTAACGCCATCTTACAAGGAGACAAGGGATGTCAACGTTTGAGCGAGTCCGAAAGATCGTTGCGGATCGTTTGGACAAGGGAGTTGAAGAGGTTACCAACGAGGCTGCCTTCATGGAGGATCTCGGCGCCGATTCGCTGGACGTCGTTGAGCTCGTGATGGCCCTCGAGGAGGAGTTCGATATCGAGATCCCGGACGAGGAAGCCGAGGAGATCAAGACCGTCGGCGATGCGGTCAAGTACATCGAGGAGAAGACGAAAGCATAGAGAGGCGGGCAGCCGTGGAATCAAGCTGGCATTCCGTCTCGCCGGAGCATCCCCGACGGGTCGTGGTGACGGGCATGGGGCTGGTAACCAGTCTCGGCTCGGACCTTGACACGTTCTGGCAGAGCCTCATGGACGGGCGTTCAGGAGTCGGGCGCATCACCGCGTTCGACCCGTCGGAGTTCACCACCCAGATAGCCTCTGAGGTGCATGACTTCGATCCTGAGCGCTATATGGAGCGCAAGGAGGCACGGCGAATGGACCGATTCGTCCAGTTCGCCGTGGCGGCCACGCGTTCGGCCCTCGGTGATGCCGCCTGGGATATTCCCGCCGAGGCTGCCCATCGAACGGGCGTGCTGATCGGCTCGGGCATAGGCGGCATCATCACCATGGAGGAGCAGTTCGGGGTCCTGTACGAGAAGGGTCCAAGCCGCATCAGCCCCTTCTTCATACCTATGCTCATCTCGGACATGGGTTCCGGGCAGGTCTCCATTCTTTTTGGAGCCAAGGGCCCCAACAGCACCGTTGTCACCGCGTGCGCAACGGGTACCCACGCCATCGGTGACGCATACCACATCATCCGTCGGGGAGATGCCGACGTAATGATCGCCGGGGGCGCCGAGGCTCCGATCTCAAAGCTGGGCCTCGGTGGGTTCTGTGCCGCTCGTGCTCTCTCGACCCGCAATGACGATCCCGCTCGCGCTAGCAGACCGTTCGATCGCGATCGAGACGGCTTTGTGATGGGCGAGGGGGCAGGCATAGTGATCCTCGAGTCGCTCGAGCATGCCCGTGGTCGGGGCGCTCGCATCTATGCTGAGGTCCGGGGCTATGGGCTGTCGGGCGACGCCTACCACATCACAGCGCCTGCGCCGGGCGGCGAAGGCGCAGCACGTGCCATGAAGATGGCGCTGGACACTGCAGGCGTCGCTCCGGGTGAGGTGGACTACATCAACGCCCATGGCACCTCAACGCTTCCGAACGACAAGCTCGAGACGGCTGCCATCAAGGCTACCTTCGCCGAGCATGCGCATTCGGTGGCAATCAGCTCGACGAAGTCCATGACGGCGCATCTTCTAGGCGCAGCCGGGGCCGTCGAGGCCATCGTGAGCGTTCTGGCCATGCAGCGGTCTCGTGTCCCGCCGACGATCAACTACGAGACGCCGGATCCGGAGTGCGACCTCGACTACACCCCGAACAGGCCGGTGGAGCGAACCATACGCTACGCGCTGTCCAACTCCTTCGGTTTCGGCGGCCACAACGCGTCCATTCTGTTCGGGCAAGTGGAGCTCGCGGATTAAGCTGTGCCTGACCTCCGCCATCTGTCGAGGACCTGCACCGTTGCGCGCCTGTAGCACCAACGGCCCGGGCGATCTGGCGCTAGCCCTCCATCAGCGGATCGGGACGCTGATATACGACGAAGGGCTGGTGCGACGGGCTTTGAGCCATCGATCATCGGTGCCGTCTGATCACTCCGAGAGCTACGAGCGCCTTGAGTTCCTCGGCGACGCGGTGCTGGGATTCGCCATTTGCGAGTGGCTCTACCGTGAGTGCCCGCATCTGTCCGAAGGAGAGATGGCCAAGCGACGAGCCTACCTGGCCAGCGAGCCTGTCCTGGCCGAAGCGGCCCGGTCTGCCCGCCTCGACGATCTGATCATCCTCGGGCCGACGCTAGCGGCATCGGGCGAGCGACAGCGCGCATCCATCCAGGCGGATGTAGTGGAGGCTCTGATCGGCGCCGTCTATCTCAACCGGGGCATGCGGTCCGCAAGGGGGTTGGTGCGCAGGCTGCTGCGCCGTGCAATGCGCCGGATGTCGCTCGATGACTTCGATCCGGACTGCAAGACGCGCCTGCAGGAGCTGACACAGTCGCGCTGGGGAGGACTCCCAACCTACGAGATGTCGCCGCCGACGGGCCTGCCCCACCAGCCGACCTTCACGGCCGTGGTGCGCATGGGGGATCGCGTGCTTGGGACCGGCCACGGGCCATCCAAGAAAGCGGCCCAGCAGGAGGCTGCTCGCGCAGCGTTGGCCACACTCGATATCGAGGACACGAACAATGGATGAGCGACCCATAGACGTCGGCATCATCGGCGGGAGCGGATTCTACCGTTTCCTTGACCACGCCGTCGAGCATCAGATAACCACGCCGTACGGCGAACCGAGCGACCGCATAGTCGTTGCGGATGTGGCGCATCGCCGGGTCGCCTTCTTGCCCAGACACGGGCGGCATCACACGATACCGCCTCACCGAATCAACTACCGAGCGAACATCTGGGCCTTGAAGTCGCTGGGCGTTCGGTATCTCATCAGCCCGTGCGCTGTGGGCAGTCTGCAGGCGTGGATCAAGCCAGAGCACTTCGTCGTCTGCGATCAGTATGTTGACCGAACGCGGGGCAGGCTTGACACTTTCTGTGAAGGCCCAGACGTATTCCATGTGAGCGCCGCCGATCCGTACTGCCCGAATCTGCGGAAGATCGCCCTCGAGGTGATTGAGCAACACGGCATCGAGCACCATGCTACAGGCACGATCGTCGTGATCAACGGCCCCAGATTCTCTACGAAAGCCGAGAGCCGCTGGTACACCGAGGCTGGCTTCCACGTAATCGGCATGACGCAGTATCCGGAGGCTCATCTTGCGCTCGAGCAGGAGATGGCCGTGGTGAACATCTCCCTCGTTACCGACTATGATTGCGGGCTGGTGGCCGATGGCGACGTCGCTCCCGTGACGGCGGAGGAGGTCCGGCATGTGTTCGAGCGAAACAGCGCTGCAATCCGGCAGGTAGTGCTGGACATCGCTCGGGCGATCCCGGCCGACCTCGACTGTCCGGCTCATCATGCCCGTCAGTTCGCGGGAATCAGCGCGTGAGCCCGGGAGTTCCTCCGACAGTTGAGTGGCGCGATGGCAGCGTACGCATCGTGGATCAGCGTCGTCTGCCTTTTGAGCTGGTCATGCTTGACCTTCCCGACGTCACGGCTGTCGCCGACGCGATCCGCGACATGGCGGTTCGCGGCGCCCCCGCCATAGGCTGTACGGCAGCGTTCGGGGTTGCGCTGGCTGCTCGAGCGGCACGGGATCTCCCGCTGCAAGAGGCCATGCACCTCGTGGGCAGCGCGTGCGCAGCGCTCAAGGCGACGAGGCCGACGGCGGTGAACCTGTTTCACGCCGTGGACGCGGCCTTTGAGGCGGCGTCCGGGGCTTCGAGCGCCAGCGATGCAGCCGATCGAATCCTGGCTGCAGCCCAGCGCATGCTTGCGGAGGACGTGGACGCCAACCGCGCAATCGGTGAAGCCGGCGCCGCGCTCCTGCCTGAGAGCTGTTCGGTGCTGACCCACTGCAACGCCGGCGCGCTGGCGACGGCCGGGTACGGCACGGCGCTCGGCATTCTGCGTGCCGCGCATGTCCACGGCAAACTCAGGATGGTGTATGCTGACGAGACCCGGCCCCGGCTGCAAGGCATGCAGCTCACGGCGTGGGAGCTGATGCAGGATGGTCTGCCGGTCACCGTTATCCCGGACGGCGCCGCCGCCGCGCTGATGGCTGCTGGCCGCGTACACGCTGTGGTGGTCGGCGCCGACCGAATCGCATCCAATGGTGACGCCGCAAACAAGATCGGTACCTACGCTGTCGCGATCGCTGCCCACCATCACGGCATCCCGTTCTATGTGGCCGCTCCGACCACCACCATTGACTGGAGCATTGGGGAGGGTGCGCACATTCCCATCGAGGAGCGGGCTACAAGTGAGGTCACCGAAGTACGAGGCATGCGGATCGCTCCAGAAGGCGTGCGTGTGTGGAATCCTGCCTTCGATGTCACGCCTGCCGCTCTCATCTCGGCGATAGTGACCGAACGCGGCGTGATCAAGTCGCCATCTGCTAGCCGCATGCAAGCGATCCGGGATAGCCAACCATGACGCCGATCAAGGGGTGACAGCCATGGACCATTCGCGAACCCGCGAACTCATCCGAGATGTACCGGACTTCCCTAAGCCGGGCATCGTCTTCAAGGACATCACGCCGGTGCTGGCGGATCCTGTGGCGTTCAGAGAGGTCCTGGATGACCTCGCCGCGTATGTTAGGACTATCGAGGCTCAGGTGGTGGCCGGAATCGAGTCCCGGGGCTTCATCATGGGTGCGCCTGTCGCGGCAGCGTGCAGCTTGCCATTCGTTCCCATCAGGAAGCAGGGCAAACTGCCCTATGCCACGATCACGGAGGAATATGACCTGGAATATGGCACCGCGGCCATTGAGGCGCATGTTGATGCCGTCCAACCGGGCCAGCGGGTCGTGATCATGGACGATCTTCTCGCAACGGGAGGGACAGCGGCCGCATCGGTGAGGCTGATGGAACGATTGGGAGCCCGCGTGTGCGGTCTGGCCTTCGTCGTGGAGCTGGGATTCCTCAACGGTCGGGCAGCTCTGCCCGGCCTCAACATACACACACTCGTACGGTACGACTGACCTTCCGGTCGTGAGGTGAGACCATGAACGGAACCAGCGCATCGAAGACCCCGAACTGGTTCGACCGCACGTTCCACCTTGCAGAGAACGGCACCACCGTTCGAACCGAAGTGGTCGCAGGGGTTACAACGTTCATGACGATGGCCTATATCATCGCCGTGAATCCCGCCGTCCTCTCCCGGCCGCCGGGCGGCGGGGATGGGCCTGCTCTCCACGCTACTGTGGCCGCAACATGTCTGGCAGCCGCGCTTCCCACTCTGCTGATGGGTTTCTGGGCCAACTACCCGATCGCTCTGGCCAGCGGTATGGGACTGAACGCCGCACTCGTGGCGACGATCAGCGTCTCAGCGGGGATCACGTGGCAGACTATGATGGGCGTCGTTTTCGTGGAGGGTTGCATTATTGCGGTCCTGGTCCTGACGCGCACGCGCGAATGGGTCATGAACTGCATTCCCATGGACCTCAAGCGGGCGTTCGCCGTGGGGATCGGTCTGCTCATCGCGATCCTCGGCCTCCACAATGCCCATTGGATCGGCTCGACGCCGGGTCCGGGCGGACTGCCGCTTATCACGACGCCAATCGGCAACTTCCGCCTGCCGTCAGCCCTTATCGCGACCTTCGGTATAGGTCTCACGTGTGTCTTGTTGGTTCGCCGTGTGCGAGGGGCGCTGCTGCTGGGAATAGCATGCACCACTGCGCTGGCCTTCGTGACGCGACAGGCTGCACCGCCGGACGGCGTCTTCGCTCTTCCGGATCTGTCAACCTTCGGGCGGCTCGACATCGCGGGGGCGCTGCAGCCTGCGCTCGTAACCGTCATCTTCTCATTCCTGCTGACGGATTTCTTCGATACCATGGGGTCTGTGGTGGCGATCACTGGACAGTCTGGCCACCTAAGGCCGGACGGGACGGTCCCCCGTTTGAAGCGCGTCTTGCTCGTCGACTCGTTCGGCGCTATCTGGGGCGGCATGTGTTCTGCTTCATCGGTCACTACCTATATCGAGAGCGCTTCAGGGGTTGCCGAAGGGGGCCGCACGGGCCTCACGAGCGTTGTCGTGGCCGTCCTGTTCATTCTGGCCATGTTCACCGCCCCGCTGATCGCTTCGGTGCCGCCCGAGGCCACGGCTGCCGCCCTCGTGGTGGTAGGCTTCCTGATGATGAAGAGCATCCGCGAGATAGACTTTGGCGATCTGTACGGCGCATTGCCTGCTTTTCTGGCCATACTGGTCATCCCGCTCACCATGAGCATTGCGCGGGGCATCGGCACCGGGCTCATCGCCTACGCGGCGATCCATGGCCTCACGGGCAGGGCCAGGACTGTTCCGCCGGCGGTGTGGGTGCTGGCGGTGATGTTCGCTGCGTCGTTCGCGATGGAAGGGCTGAAGTAGCCGGCGGATCATCTGATGCGGCATATGACTAAGCACGATCTGTGCAAGGAGGAGACGAATGGGTTCGGTTGTCATCGGAGTGCAGTGCGTGGCGGCCCACGGCGGAAAATGCTATGCGCGCGAGCTCGTTGCCGTTGCTGAGGAGTTCCACGTTCCGCTTACCTGGCTCATAGGGGTGTCGGCCCGCGATCCGATGGGCAATGCCAATCTGTACCGCAACGATTACCTCCACCGCATCCCGTCATGGCACGAGATCGGGTTGCTCCTCGATCTTGGAAATGGCAGCGCCGGGAATGAGCGTCCTCGGTCCGACCTCGTGCGACTGGGCAAGGAAGTGCTGAAGCAGTGTCATGTCAAGCCGACCGCCTGCTGGGCTCTCAAGGGTGATGTTGATAGGAGTCTCCTGCGCGCCCTTGAGGATGCGGGTATGCTGGTGCTCGTCGCCCCTGAGATGCCTGACGGTGATGCGCCTGTCGGGTTGTTCCGGCCGTCGCATGAGCGACCGTCGGAACCCGGCGACGCAAGCCTGTTTCGGCTGAGCCGTCCGGTGATTGACCTTGGCGCCGGTCCGGACGACGGCGCGCTGTTGCAGGAGATTGAACGGTCGCCGGTTACGCTGCTCTCTACCCGCGATGATAGGGACGACACAGAGCGGCTCCGCAAGGCGCTCCAGCAATGCCTCGATCACGGGAGTTCAGTTCGGGTGATGACCGCGGCTATTCGGGATTGATCGAGGAGAGCGGGTGCCACGAGCCCTGGCGCGTCCGATCGGTCGCCGCGCTGTCGCTCGCATGTGTGCTTTGGGCCGGCTCGGCGATTGCCGCCAAGGTCGCGCTCGGAGATGGCTCGGACGAGTCGCCGGCCAAGATAGGTCCGTTGCTTCTTGCCTGTGTGCGGTTTGCCGGTGCGGGCCTGTTGCTCATGCTCTATCTGCGCGTACGGCATGCGCTCGTCCCAGTGGAAAGGTCTGATCGGAGGCGGCTGGTTGCGCTCGGCGCGTTCGGGATTGCCGCTACGTATGCTGTGTTCTATGGCGGCATGCGATACACGTCCGCCACCGAGACGACGTTCCTTGTCGCCGCGGAACCGATCCTCATTGCGTTGCTCGCCCGCGTGCTCCTGCGCGAGCGGCTGAGCCGGCTGCAGGGATTGGGGATGGCGGCAGGGCTCGCCGGTGTCTACGTGATCGTGTTCCGGGGCATCGTTCCCACCTTCGAGGGTACCGTGGCCGCCAACACCGTGGTCACGCTGGCGTTGGTCTTTGAGTCCTATGCGTCCATCCTGGGCAAGGATCTCGTTCGCCGTTACGACGGGCTCTCCGTCGCTGCCTACGGCATGGTCATCGGCTCGGTCTGCCTGCTTCCGCTGGCCATCTGGGAAGCCAGCATGAGGGTCGCATGGCGACCCGGATGGCCCGAGATCGCGGCGGTCGTCTATTTGACGGTACTGTGCTCGGCTCTGGCCTACGGCATCTGGTACTCTCTGCTAAGACGCCACAGCGTCTCGAGCATGGCGGGCTTCCTGTACATCCAGCCGGTGCTGGGTCCGGTATTTGCCTATCTGTTGCTGGGTGAGCGCATGTCGGTGTGGACTTTCGTGGGCGCAGCCGCAACGCTGGCCGGAGTGTCGCTGATTGCCTTACCCGAGCGCAAGCGACGGCCTGCTAGCTCGGCGCCGTGACGTCGGGACATAGGATGGCGCATCAGACCAACGGTATGACGGCCCGAACCTGCCTGTATTGCTCGCGCAAGATAGAGCCCGACGACGCAGTCGCCATGTGCGACGCGTGCTACGTCGGCCACCATCGCGAGTGCTGGGAACGGAACGGACGGTGCAGCACTTTTCGCTGTGCGGGCGCGCCGCGCATGATGGACGGCGCGCACTTTGAGACGGAGTGGACCGCGGCGCTGGAGTTCGCCAATGCGGAGCCGCGCAACTGCCCGCTGTGCGGCGGCACGGTGTACCCCGGATCGGTGTGCGGACGCAAGACGCAATCCACGGACAATCCGACCGGTTCGGCCCTGGTCTTCGTAGTGCGACGTCGGACGGGTGAGCGAGGATCGCCGCGGCCGCGTCGGTTGCTTGATCGGTTGTTCGGACCGCGAAGCTGGGTCCTACCCGGCGTACGACTGAGGGCTCTATCGTGCGGCAACTGCCGTGCGCTGTTCATCTGGGGTCAGACTATGGACGATGCCTATCTGCAAATCGCTCAAGCGCAGGCATCCGGCAGGTACTGCGTCCATTGCGGCGTCTCTATGTGGGAAGGCGCCATCCAACTGAACTCCAGCACCGGAGCACATGCCCGATTCTGGTGCGACACGGCGCCGCAGTTCCACTCCGACTGGCTCTTGCACAACACGCTGGACCGAT
>JAAYVH010000203.1 GCA_012517255.1 Chthonomonadales bacterium | reverse complement strand
CGGTCTTCGGGACGGACCGTCGCGATCAAGACGGTACTGCCGGAACTGCGTGATGACCTTGCGTTCGTTGAAGCGCTTGCAGCCAGTGTGGGCGCGTTGACCGAACTCGCTCATCCCAACATCGCCCGGATCCACGAAGTGCTCGATGACGAAGGCGCGCCGGCCATTGTGTGCGAGTTCGTGCGCGGCATCAACCTGAAGGAGCGCATCAAGCGCATCGCGCCCTTTACGCTCAGCGTGGCGGTGGATTTCGCCGTGGCGATGTGTGAGGCCCTGCAGCACGCGCACTCCGTGGGGATTGTGCACGGAGACATGCGCCCCCAGAACGTGATCATTAGCCCTGAAGGCCTGGTTAAGGTGACGGATTTCGGGATTGTCCGAGCGATCGCCGCCTCGGCGGATGCTTCGTCGCGACACATCGCCCGAGCGGTGTACTATCAGGCTCCCGAGGCCGCGTCCAAGGGCCTCATCGTGCCGGCGACGGACCTCTACGCCCTCGGCGTGATCCTGTTTGAGATGCTCACGGGCGCCTTGCCTTATTCCGGGGACTCGCTGGTGAACGTCGCCATGCGCCACCAGAACGATCCGATCCCTTCCGCGAGAAGCCTCAATCCGGGAGTTCCGCGTGCCCTTGACGGTATCGTCATGAAGGCCATGCAGAAGCATGTCGAGCGACGATATGCCGCGGCTGGCGACATGCTCGCCGACTTGCGGGCGGTGCGCGATGCGTTCAGGTTTGGCCGCTCTCTGGCATGGTCACCTATGGAGCAGTCTCCCGCCGCTGTGGTTCAGCCTGCGACGCAACCGGCGCCTGAAGCTACCGTGAGTGAGCCGCCGCGCCCTGCAGCGCCGGAGACGCCGCTCAAGAAGAGCAGCAAGGAGGTTGCACCGATGCCGGCGCGACGAGGCGACGAGGATCGCATTCCCTGGTGGCTGCGCTTCGCCATCGGCGCGATGATCGTGGTGATCCTGATGGGAACCGTGTTCGGGGCTGCGCTGTGGATGGCGACATTCACCAAGCCGCATAGCAGCACGTTCCCCAATCTGGTCGGGCGGAGCATTCGCGAGGCCGAGCGTGAAGCCGACAAGCTGGGCGTGAAGCTCATTCAGCGCGAGGAGTTCAACGACCGATACGAACCAGGCATTGTCTACAGAACGGACTATGAGCCTGGCCGGCAGATCCGGGCAGGCCGCAGCGTGATCGTATGGGTTAGTCGCGGCTCGCGGCTCGTGTGGGTGCCCGACGTTACAGGCTCGACCGCCGACCAGGCTGAAGCCAAACTGAAGGAAGCCGGTCTCGTTCCGGGCCAGGTCAGCCGACAGTACAGCGACACGGTGCCGTATGGGACCATCATTTCTCAAAACCCGCGCAGCGGCAAACGCGTGGATCGCGACACGCCCGTGGCGCTGGTGATCAGCGATGGACCGGAGAACCAGTCCGAGTCCGAACCCTCGGTCTCGGAGGACGTGGACGCCGAGCACGTGTGGAGCATCACCCACAGCGTGCGGCGCGACGGATTGGGGCCGCGGCAGGTTCGCATCGAGTATGAGGACCTGCAGGGCTCGGCAACCGCCTTCGATGACGTTCGCAGCGAGGGCGATACCATCCGCGTCCAGGTGACGGCCCGCGGGCCCACGCTCATCGTTCGCGTATACTACAGCGACGATCCCATACCGGTGAGCGAGCGAACACACATATGGAACTCACGACGATGAGCGGTCCCCTCATCGCGCCGTCCCTGCTGTCTTCGGACTTCGGGGCCTTCGCCGAGGCTGCGCGGGCCTGTCAGCAGGCCGGTGCGGAGTTCCTGCATTTCGATGTGATGGATGGCGCCTTCGTGCCCAACATAACGTTCGGTCCTGGCGTGGTGAAGGCGCTCCGACCGCATTCCCGAGCGTGCTTCGACGTACACCTCATGATCGAGCGGCCAGAACGATGGATCGAGACGTTTGCCGAGGCAGGGGCTGACATCATCACCGTGCACGCCGAAGCGTGTATCCATCTGCAACGCGTGCTGGCCCAGATTCGTGCGGCTGGCGCAAGGGCCGGACTCTCGCTGAATCCTGCCACGCCGCTCGACATCCTGGACTACGTTCTGGATGATCTCGATCTCCTCTTGATCATGACGGTGAACCCGGGCTTCGGCGGGCAGTCGTTCATCCCTGCGATGCTGCCCAAGATCGCGGCGGCCCGCGATCGCCTCTCAGCCGCTGCGCATTCGGTCTTCCTCGAGGTAGACGGCGGTATCGGCGGCGCAACGGCGCGGGAGGTCGTCAGGGCAGGAGCGAACGTGCTGGTAGCCGGTTCCAGCGTGTTCGGTCACCCTGGCGGCCTGGCAGCCGGAGTTCGTGCGTTGCGGGTTGCTGCCGAGTCGGACTGATCGCCATGGACAAACCAGGCAGCGAGCGGCCCGGGTTCGACTTCGGCCCGACCCTGCGCCAGCGACGGCTCAGGGTGCTGAGCGCGTTCGTGCTGCTCTTGATCCTCACGCTCGTGGCTGTCGGCGTGACCCAGCCGTTCTTCCGCAATGCCGGCTCGGCGGAGGTGCGCGCGCTGGCACGCGAGGCCATCCTCGCGAGGCGGTCGGGTCGGGAACCAACACCGCAGGCCGAGCGCGCCCGACGAGCGGCCGCCGTCCGAGTGGCCGTGATAGGCGCCTACTGGTCCCTATGCTTCCTGCTGAGCGGCGTGCTGCTGATTCTGGCCTGGTTGGATGTCCGCGAGATCCGACGCAAACTGGACGACGCCCGACGACGCCTGACCGGCGCCGGCCCCGTGTCCCCATCGCGCGGCGGAGGGCAAGGACCTGAACACGGCTGAACGGCGGAAGTCCCTGTGGCCTGAGGGATGTCTGTCCGGTCGAATGCTCCCATGCTGCGTCTAGTTCGCCCTCGCGCATATGCGGTCGGCATCGCGCTCGTGCTCCTGAACCAGTTCTGGCTGGTCGAGGTCGAGCTGGTCCGATGGTCGCTATTCACCAACGCGGTGCCGTTCTGTAACGCCATCTTCACGCTGGCTTGCGTGATCGGCGTGAACGGGGCGCTCGGTCGAGGCAGGCTCACGCGCTCGTTTGTCCTGACGCGTCCGGAGTTGCTCTGCGTCTTCACGATGACGTGCGTCGGCGCTGCGTTGGGCGCCCAGCAGATGGGCCAGTTGCTGGTCTCGTTCCTGCCATTTCCGTTTCAGTATGCCGGCGTCGGCAACCGGTGGCACACATCCTTCATGCCGTATCTGCCACGGCGGTTCATGATGGACGACCCCAAGGCAGTCGCGGCCTTCTACGCCGGCAACTCCTCTCTGTATCGTCCCGAGAACTGGATTCCATGGCTCGTTCCGGTCGGCATCTGGGTCTCCTTCATCGTCGTTCTCGTCTACACGATGCTCTGCATGACGACCCTTCTGCGCCGCCGCTGGATGGTGTCGGAACGGCTGACGTATCCGACCGTCTACCTGCCAATGGAGATGACGAGCGGTGCGCCGTTCTGGGCGAATCGCGGCATGTGGCTGGGCTTCGCCCTTGCCGGCGGCATCACGCTGACCAACGGCATCGCGTTCTTCTGGCCGTCTGTGCCGATGGTGCCCATCAAGCGGCAGGACATAGACCCCTACATTACGTCTCCCCCGTGGATCGGGATGGGCAACGTGAAGGTGTCGTTCTACTTCTTTGCCATCGGCCTCGCGTTTCTCATGCCGCTCGACCTGTCCTTCTCGCTGTGGTTCTTCTATGTGCTCTACAAGCTGGAACTGGTCGCGGTGACGGCGCTGGGGATCGAACAGAGCTTCAGCTCCGGAGCCGGATTCAGCAACTTCCCGCCCTATGAGCACGGCCAGGCATTTGGCGCGTACATGGCCGTGGCCGCCATGGCGCTATGGGCGGCGCGCCGAGACCTTGCCGATATCGCCCGGCGCGCGCTCGGGCGCTGTCCCGACGCCGGTGATGGCGAGGAGCCCATGCGCTATCGCACGGCGTTAGTAGGGATGATCCTCGGCATTCTGGCGTTAGCCGGATTCTGCGTGCTCATGGGCATGTCGCCATGGGTCGCCGTGGCGTTCTTTGCGCTCTACTTCATCCTCGTTGTGGTCATCACCCGCATCCGCGCCGAGTTCGGCTTTCCGATCCATGACATGCACTACATGGGGCCGCTCAACCCGCTCCTGGCCACGATGGGAACGTCGGGGCTCGGCCCGCGGAACCTGACCGGCTTTGCCCTCACCTACTGGTTCAACCGGACCTATTTTGCCAATCCGGCGCCGCATCTGCTGGAGGGCATGAAGCTCGCAGAGACCTCCGAGGCCCAGCAGCGAAGCTTCGCGCGTGGTATCATGCTTGCAGCATGTGTGGGCGCCGTTGGGCTGTTCTGGGCCTATCTGAACAAAGCCTACGATCTCGGCGCGGGCACAGCCAATGTCGAGCGATGGCCTCGGGAGTTTCCAGGCGAGAACTTCAGTCGGCTCCACGGATGGTTCACGACACCCGGCACGCCGAACTTCGGGAGCCTGGTTGCCGCCGGCGTTTCGTTCTTGTTGTCCCTCGGCATGGCGGCGCTGCGGCAGCGCGTGGCGTGGTTTCCCTTGCATCCGTTGGGCTACGCGGTCGCCAACTCGTGGGGGATGGCGCAGATATGGTTGCCGGTCTTGATCGGCTGTACCTTCAAGGCCGCGACGATGAGATACGGCGGGCTCAGGGTGTACCGTCGCGCCGTGCCCGTGTTCCTCGGGCTCATTCTGGGCGAGATGGTGATTGGGTGCGTATGGACCCTCTATGGCATAGCCATGGGGATCAGGGCCTACGACTTCTGGCCCTAGACTACGGGCCCTGAGCGTGGATGCTGGGCGGCATGGCGCCGCCCGAAGGCTCGATGAGGAGACAACGTGGTAGTACAGAAACAGCTTGAGGTGGCCACCGGCGGCCACCGGGATATGCAAGACATGACACCTGCCATCACGGCGGCGGTCCGACAGTCAGGGATCGCGACGGGCGTGGCGCACGTGTTCGTGATGGGAAGCACCGCAGCCGTCGGAATCGTCGAGTTTGAACCGGGCATGCGGCAGGATCTCCCGGACCTGCTCGACCGACTGGCGCCGCCCGGCGCGGATTATGCTCACGAGCAGACATGGCACGACGGCAACGGTCACTCGCATCTGCAGGCGACGGTACTCGGCCAGTACGTGACATTTCCTGTCACGGACGGCGGCCCAGCTCTCGGGGCGTGGCAGCAGGTGTTTCTGCTGGAGTGTGACATTCGTCCTCGCAAGCGTACGGTTGTCGTCACTGTCATCGGCGAGTGACCGGTAGGCCTCCGGAACCCTGCGAGCTGCGGCGTCGTATCGTGCAGTACGATGCGATACACGATTTTCATGGTAGGCATTCCCGTGTTTCTGGGGACCTGGCTGGTGGCTGCCAGGCAGCACAAGCGTGCGGAGCCCGAGAAGCATCGGCAGACTGCAGTCAGGCAGGTCAACGTGAACAAGACCGACGAGGAATGGCGGCGCACGCTATCGGCCGAGCAGTATCGCGTGCTCCGGAAGAAGGGTACCGAGCGGCCCTTCAGCGGCGCCTATTGGGATACGCGGGATAAGGGCACATACTCGTGCGCCGGTTGCGGTCAGACGCTCTTCTCATCGGCGACGAAGTTTGATGCCGGGTGTGGTTGGCCCAGCTTCTGGGAGGCGGCCGATCCCGGAGCGGTGGAGTTCCACGACGACACCAGCTTCGGTATGCACCGTATCGAGGTCACGTGCAGTCGCTGCGGCGGTCATCTGGGTCACGTGTTCGACGACGGACCGGAGCCGACGGGCAAGCGCTACTGCATCAACTCGGCCAGTCTGACATTCACTCCGGCGGAGAAGAAGTAAGCTCTCCGCTTGGGTACCGCAGATCCGAGCGCACCTTGCCTGACGCGTTGATCGTCACCATCATCCAGCCATGGGGCTGCACGCCTATGGGGAGCCCGAAAGCCACGGACGGCGCCGTCAGCAGCGCTATCCCATCATAGCTCGACGCTTTCGGCGAATGCAGGTGGCCCGACAGGATGAGCCGGACGCCGTGCGCACGGGCGAGGGATAGCAGTCTGGAGCGCGGCTCCGTTTCGAGGGTCCAGTAATCGCCGGCTGGTTCAGCCGCATCCTCGCGATAGGGAGGATAGTGGAGCGCCATCAGCCGCTGGTCGGCAGACGACTGTCGCAGGGCGTTCTCGAGCCACTCCCATT
>JAAYVH010000026.1 GCA_012517255.1 Chthonomonadales bacterium | reverse complement strand
TCTGCCAGCTCGTGGGCGATGACGACCGGCACACCGGCAGACCGACGGCCAACCGAACCGCGGAGCGCTACAAGCTGTTCGGGACCGACCTCGGCGTTTCGTTCCGGCACAAGAATCGCACGTACCTGCTTTTCGGCGACACGGTCGGCCCGCGCGGCGGCGATGCCCTGGCGTGGACAACCGACACGAACCCCGACAACGGACTGGATCTGACGTTCCGAGCCGACGCCGATGGCTACCTGCCCCTGACGATCCCGGGTATCCGGCAAGGCGCGTTCGAGGTGCCTATGGCGGGAGTCAGCCTGGGCGGACGGATGTATGTCTATCACACGACCGATCATACGGATGCGGTGACCATGGGACGATCGGTCCTTGCCGCATCGGACGACGACGGCGCAACGTTCCGCTGGCTGTACGACCTCTCAACGAGGCGCTTCATCAACGTGTCGCTCGTGACTGTCGAGGCACGCCCCTGGCCCGGCCTTCCCATGAGATCAGGGCGTGCGCTCCTCCTCTTTGGGAGCGGCACCTACAGGCAATCCGACGTCCGCCTCGCATGCCAGCCCGCTCGCCAGATCGAGGACAGCGCAGCCATACGCTACTGGACCGGCCTGAAGGACGGCAGGCCGCGATGGAGCCCGCATGAGGCTGATGCTGCGCCGCTGTTCGATCATCCGGTGGTGGGCGAGCTGTCGGTGACCTGGAACCCCTACCTGAGCCGCTGGATCATGCTCTACAACTCGACGCATCCGCGCGGCATTGTCCTGCGCACCGCTGAGCGGCCGTGGGGACCGTGGTCCGATGCTCTCATGCTGTTCGATCCCTGGCGCGATGGGGGCTATGGCGTGTTCATGCATGTGAGCCGGGCAGCCGGAGGCTCCGATGCGCTCAGCGATCCGGGCCGAGAGGACGAATGGGGCGGGGAATACGGACCCTACCAGCTCGCCGAAAGCGCCCGTGGCAGAACCGGCGAATCCACGATATACTTCACGATGTCAACATGGAATCCGTACACGGTGGTCCTCATGCGGGCCCGTCTGGCGCTGGCGCCCAGGGGTTAGGCACGGGAACACCGCCGACGGACCGATCGTCATGTAACGTGTTTCGATCTGCGGCAGTCGCGCCCGCGAAGGTCGGCACGCGCGTGCCGTATGCGCGACGTCTCACGCGTCGTATGGGAGGCCCCTAAATGATCCGCAAGATCGCGATCCCCGCACACATAGGGTTGCTGGGCACGCTGGTACTCAGTCAAGGCCATGCTCAGTGGGCGGTGCCGCCCGGCCAGCCCACTGTTCGTCCTCCGTTCGATCTTACCATGCTGCCGGCCAGCGGGTTGCGTGGTCCGGGAACAGGCCTGCCGGCCCTCCGCCTCGCCGCGGAACGACCCAGTCGCGTGCCGAACCAGATCGTGGTGAAGTACAACAAGGCTCTCCGGCAGCCCAACGTCGCAAAGCTCGCGACGAAGCAGACGATTCGGGTGATCTCCGCGATCCCGCAGCTAGACGTTCAGGTCCTCGAGGTGGCCTCGGTGGACGCGGCCATCGCCGAGCTCAAGAACGACCCCAATGTCGCATGGGTCGCGCCGCGGCTCTTCCGGTATCCCCTCGACCTGGTCCCCAACGATCCGGCCTACAACCAGATTGACTATCTCCTGCCGACGGAGCCTGACGCCGCGACCTACTACAAGTGGGACTCCCGCATGATCAGCTCCGCACACGGCTGGGGGGTATGGCCGGGCCGTTTCTACAGCTCGACGTCTCCCAAGGGATCGCACGCCCGGACTGTCGCGGTCATTGACACAGGAATAGACTATGGTCACCCCGACTTCATCAACGAAGGCGGCACCGGCACATCGGTGGATCAGGGAGGGCAGTTGCTGAGGAATCTCGACTGCTCGATCTTCAACGGCGTCGTCACTCCGGAGGCCCCCGATGGATACGGCCACGGCACCCACGTGGCAGGCATCGTCGCGGCGGCCACCAACAACGCGATCGGCACGGTCGGCACGGGGTTCAACGCGAACATCCTATCGATCCGCGTGGTGGATGAGTTCGGCAACGGCACCGACTCCGACATCGCCCAGGGCATCGTGTATGCCGTGGACAATGGGGCGCTGATCATTAACCTGTCGCTGGGCAGCTATGAGTACTCGCCCGTCGAACAGGACGCTGTGAACTACGCGTGGCGGAAGAACGTGCTGGTCATTGCGGCGGCCGGCAACGACGGTTCAGACAAGCTGAACTATCCGTCGGCTCTGTCCAAGGTGCTGTCGGTCGCGGCCACCTCGCGCATCTCGACGGCGACGTACTCGAACTATGGCCCGTTCGTGGGCATCTGCGCCCCCGGCGGCGACTTCGACTTCGAGATCATGTGGCTGCTGGGCGTCTACAGCACCATGCCGACCTATTACGTCACGCTGAACGATCCCAACGAGTACGGGGCTGCCCAGAACTATGACTACCTGATGGGCACGTCCATGGCCGCCCCGCATGTGGCGGGCGTGGCTGCCATTCGCGCCGGTCAGAAGGGCTATACGCGTTCGACTCCCCAGGCGAACCTGAAGATATGGCAGGCACTCCAGCGGTCGGCTGACGGCTATGGCGGATGGAATCCCTACATCGGGTTTGGCCTGGTCAACGTCGAAGGCGTCGTGTATGAGGACATAGACCCCAACTGGCGGGGCGACACCGTCGGCTGCATAACGGGTCAGGTTCGCTACCGGGGCACCCCCATCCAGAATGCCACGATCAACGCAACCCCGATCGGGGGCGGATCCACGTTCACCGTGTCGAGCCGATCTGATGGGGGCTATCGGCTGGCCAACCTGCCTGAAGGCACCTACCGAGTCACCGCAACCTATTTCGGCGAGACGGCCAGGCTCGACGTGGCCATCGTTCCCGGGGCGGACGTGCCCGGTCAGGACTTCAACATCGGCGCCTTTCCGTGCGCCATCGAGGTCGAGAACGCAGCCGGAGCAAGGGGCGCGCCCGTCATGCTGAGGGCGACATTCCGACGCACCGATACCAACGTGCCCGTCGAGGACATCCGGCTCTACTTTAGCGTGGACGGCAAGGAGATGGGGTCGGCGATCACCAACGCTCAGGGCATCGCCGAGTTCCTCTACAACGTGCCGGCCACCATGGCGGCCGGCAACCACCCGATCGAGGTGAACTACTTCGGCGAGGGCGCCTATCAGAGCGCTTCCGGTTCGGGCGTGTTGAGCGTTGCCGGCGGCGTCGGGACCTACCTGTATGTCCTGGACCGCACAGGGACCGTCACCGAGATGGTCATTCTGCGCGGCTATCTCATGCGCGCCGCCGATGGAGCGCGCATCCCCGACAAGCCCGTGGACTTCAGCGTGGACGGCACGCCTGTCGGCACGGCGATCACGGATGCCAACGGGCGCGCTTCGCTGGAGTGGGTGGTGACCGATGGACCGCAGACACGGCCCATCCTGGCATCGTTCGCCGGCGACTTTGAGTGTTCCGACAGCGAGGGTGCGGCGACGCTGACCACGCAATCGTTCGCCACCAAGCTGATAGGGCAGGACCGCGAAGGCCGCATCACGAGCTATCGGGTGCTGACGGCTCACCTGTACCGAACCGACAACACTCCGATCTACAACAAGCTGATCTCGTTTAGCGTGGACGGCACGATGATCGGCACCGATCGCACCCGGACGACCGGACGCGCCAATGTGGGTTACATCGTCCCGGATGGCACCGGCGCCGGTGTCCGTACGATCCGCGCAGAGTGGGCTGGCGACGGCGGCTATGGTCCGTCGTCGGCGACCAATGCGCTCACCGTCAGCCCGGCGGTGCCCTACATCTGGATGATGCCGCGCTCCGTTCCCGCGGGCGGCGTCGCCAGAATGTACGCCTACTTCCGCCGCCTCGCCGACTACAAGCCGCAGTCGGACAAGAGCGTCACATTCTCCGTGGATGGCACTCCGGTTCAGACCGTCGTGACGGACGCCGCCGGCATAGCCCGGTACAACTACGCCACCGTCGAGGCGCCCGGAGTCCACGTCATGCGATGCGAGTTCTCGGGTGATGCCTGGCTGGAGCCCGGCTACGGGGAAGCGACGCTGACCATCTATTGACGGCGACGGGGGCATGGCGACCGGTCAAGGAGCCATGCCCCCGATTCTTGCAGGGCGACCCTGGATCGGCCGGATGGGGTCGAGAGGAGCATCGGTACATACCATGAAGATGACGCGGTACACGCTGGCTATCCTTGCCACGCTCTGGACGCTGGCCATGTTCCCAGGCCAGGCCAGGGCCCAATCGCCGGGCACGTCGTGGGCCTGGGGCTACAACTTCGATGGTGAGCTGGGCGACGGGACCAACGACAACCGAAATGCGCCCGTTCAGACCGTGAACATCACGGAGGTGATCGCCGTCGAAGGCGGAGACTATCACAGCATCGCCCTCATGGCCGACGGCACCGTCGGCGCATGGGGGGCGAACTTCTGGGGCCAGCTTGGCGACGGCACCGATTGGGATAGCTGGTGGCCCGTGCTGGTGGAGGGGCTGACCAACGTCGTCGCGATTGCCGCAGGCGACAACTTCAACCTCGCGCTGAAGTCCGACGGCACCGTGTGGGCGTGGGGCGACAACTTCCGCGGACAGCTCGGCGACGGCACCACAACCGACCGCTGGACGGCGGTGCAGGTGCACGGACCCGACGATGTGGGCTTCCTGACAGACGTAATCGCCATCGCGGCAGGAACCTGGCACAGCATGGCGCTCAAGTCCGATGGAACCGTATGGGCCTGGGGCCACAACTACCGCGGGAAGCTCGGCGACGGCACCACGACCAACAGGACCACTCCCGTTCAGGTGCTCAACCTGACCAACATCCGCGCCATCGCCTGCGGGTTCGGCCACAGCCTCGCCGTCGGTTGGGACGGCACCGTGTGGGCATGGGGAGACAACACCAAGGGCCAGCTCGGGGACGGCACCACCGAGCACCGCTCCGTGCCCGTGCAAGTGGTGGGCATCACGAACGGCAAGGCTGTGTCGGGCGGCTACTGGACCAGTCTGGCGCTCCTCACCGACGGCACCGTCAGCGGCTGGGGCTATAACTCCTTTGGCCAGATAGGCGACAACACCAACACCGACCGATTGACGCCGGCGCCGGTGTTCGGTCTGACCAATGTGGCGTCCGTTGTCGCCGGCGACTATCACAGCGTTGCCGCGCGATCCGACGGCACCCTCTGGGCCTGGGGCTGGAACATAGAGGGGCAGGTGGGTGACGGAACCAATGACGACCGCTGGGCGCCGGTGCAGTTAACCTCGCTTTCGAACGTCGGCGCCGTGGGCGCCGGCTACTCCCACAGTCTCGCATGCATCAGCTACAACACGCGACCGACCGCCGACGATCAGAACGTCGCCGCACTGACCGGCATCCCCAAGGAGATCACCCTGACCGGATCGGACGGCGACGGCGATCCTCTCACCTACCACATCGTGACGGGCCCCAGCCATGGCGTCCTCACGGGTACGCCGCCCGAGGTGACCTACACCAGCGCTGATTACCACAGCGGCCAGGACTCCTTCACGTTCAAAGTGAACGACGGCAAGGCCGACAGCAACGTGGCCACCGTCGCGATCACGATCGGCAGCGTGCCGACCACCCAGTGGACGGTTGATCGGAGCGGGACCATCACCGAGACTGCCATCCTGCGGCAGTTCGACCTGAAGCGCACAACCGACAACCTGCTCCTTGAGGGGCAGACGATCTCGTTCAAGATAGACGGGACCGAGGTGGGCACGGCGGTCACCAACTCCGGCGGCGATAGCGCCTTCAACTGGATCATCAGTGACGGCCCGGCAAGCCGAACCATCACCACCGAGTTCGCCGGCACGCCCGCGTATGGGGCATCTGCCGCCAACGCCACCCTGACCGCGCTTTCGCATAGCACCAAGATGGCAGGCGCCGACCGAGAGGGCCGCATCACCGCCTACCGCATACTGAAGGCCTGGCTCTATCGCACCGACAACACGCCCGTGCCGAACAAGACCATCGGTTTCTACCTCGACGGCACGCTGCTGGCCATAGACAAGACCCGATCCACGGGGCTCGCCCAGATCGGCTACACGATCCAGAATGGGGACGGCGCCGGGGTGCGCACGATCCTTGCGCAGTGGGCTGGCGACGGCGGTTACGCTCCGTCCTCCGCCACCAATAAGCTGACGGTGTATCGGTCCATACCCTACATCTGGGTCATGCCCCGGTCCGTCCCCCAGGGCGGCGTGGCGCGCATGTACGCCTATTTCCGACGCCTCGCCGACTATCAGCCGCAGACGGGCAAGACCGTCACGTTCACGGTGGATGGCACAGCCGTTCAGACCACTGTCACCGACGACTACGGCATAGCCCGCCATGCATACACGACGGTCGAGGCGCCGGGAGTTCACGTCATGCGGTGTGAGTTTGCCGGCGATGCATGGATCGAGCCGGGCTATGGCGAAGCGAACCTGACCATCTTCTGAAGCGGGCGGGCCGTCAGCCCGATCGCGGAAGGAACATGAGCAGCAACGCCCGAACCGTTGAGGCAGGGCGATGGATGCCCCGACAGAGGCCGACTTTGTCGGGGCATCTTGCGAGAGCGCCGCGCATGGCGCTCGCACGCAATCGGCGCAGACCGCGCCGCAACATCCAGGGAGGATGGTCATGCTCAAGGAGTTCAAGGGGTTCCTGACCAAGTCCAACGCGCTCGCGCTGGCGGTCGGCGTTATCATCGGAGCGGCTACCGGCAAGGTTGTCTCTGCAGTCGTTGACGACCTGCTCATGCCGATCATCGGCCTGGTTCTTCCGTCAGGAGACTGGCGTGAGGCCAAACTGGTGATGAAGACCATCACCGACGAGGCCGGCAAGACAACGGAGGCGGCCATCCAGTACGGCCACCTGATCGGCACGGTGGTGGACTTCGTGATCATCGCGTTTGTGGTGTTCTTGATCACGAGGGCTCTGCTGAAGCCCGAGCCTGAGCCGCCGGCGCCGCCAACCAAGGAGTGCCCGGACTGTCTGGAGACGGTGCCCGAGGCCGCAAAGAAGTGCCGCGCATGCGGTAAGGTATTCGAGTAGACGGCAGCCGGAAGGCCGGCCTTTCCGAGCGGCACGCAAGGAGGAAAAGGATGCACGAGAAGAGCGTCGAGCTTATGAACGCCGCGGTCGAGGATGAGCTCACGGCGGTACACCAGTACATGTACTTCCACTTTCACTGCGACGATCAGGGGTACGATCTGCTTGCCGACCTGTTTCGCCGAACGGCCATCGAGGAGATGCTGCACATCGAGCGTCTCGCCGAGCGCATCCTTTTCCTGAAGGGCGAGGTGGACCTCTACACGGCCAGGCGCGTTGAGCCGATCCACGATGTCCAGGAGATGCTCGTGTTGGCCCGCAAGATGGAGGAGCACAGCGCCATCGCCTACGGCAACTGGGCCAACGAGTGCGCCGCCAACGGCGACGTCGTCTCGAAGCAACTCTTCGAGAGCCTCGTGGCCGACGAAGAGCGGCATTACGACCAGTACGACAACGAGCTCGACAACCTCGAGCGCTTCGGCCAGAACTACCTCGCGCTCCAGTCCATCGAGCGCAGCAAGGCAAGGGCAGCCACCCCGCCGCCGACCTCGACGGCGTGACGCATGCCAGACAAACGCTGAACCGATAGGGGGGGCGGTGCGTCGGGCTGCCCCGCCCCCCTCTTGTCCGTCAGGCTCCCGTTCAGCCCTGCCAGGTTCTGTTGGCCCGCGCAAGCAGCCGAGCGGCCTCCGCATCGCCGATCACCCGCTCGGCGGCGGGATCCCATCGGATCTTGCGGCCCAGTCGAATGGCGATGTCGCTGAGCGAACAGATCGTCTGCGACCGAACCGCGGCCTCGATCGGGGCGACCGGATCGCCTCCCGCACGAATGGCGTTGAGGAAGCTCCGATGGTGGTTGTCGCTCCGGGGCAGATGCACGCCGTCCACGGGTATTCTCTCGCGGGCCAGCGTGTCCGGTTTGGTCCAGAAGCGACCGCGATCTACGAAGACGGCGCCTTCGGACCCCTCGAACGTGATGCCGAAGTCGGCCTCGTTCAGCGTCGTGAAGATCATCCGCGTGCCTGAGGCGTACTCGCACTCGACGTGCCATGTGATGGGCGTGTCGGCCATGCCGTCGGGCGCGAAGACCCCCGTGCCCTCGAAGCTGACGGGGCCCGATCCGTCCATGCCGAGACCCCACTGGGCGATGTCCACATGGTGGATGCCCCAGCCTGAGATATAGCCGCCGGCCGAATAGTCCTCGATGAAGAACCAGTGGAGGTTCTGGATGCGCTCGGGGCTGTAGGGCGCCCAGGGGGCCGGTCCGAGCCACATGTTCCAATCCACGTCCGGCGGCGGATCCGTCGGATGGCCCCAGCCGCGCGCCTCGTTGCCAACCACGGCAACACGGACCGTGTGCACCTTGCCGATGGCGCCGTTGCGCACCAGCTCGCAGGCGAACCGGAACCAGTGGTCGCTCCGTTGCTGCGTGCCGTGCTGAAACACGATCCCGTGCCTGCGGACGGCCTCTCGCATGGCGATAGCGTCCGCCACGGTGCGGCTCAGGGGCTTCTCCGAGTAGCAGTGCTTGCCGTGGCGCGCCGCCTCCATCACCTGCAGGGCATGCCAGTGATCGGGGGTGCACACGAACACCGCGTCAATGTCGGGGCGGGCCAGCATCTCGCGGAAGTCCCGATAGGCTCGACAGACCGCGCTGCCGTAGCGGGCGTTGACGCCGTCGGTCATGGCCTTCGCCCGCTGATCCTGAACATCGCACACGGCAAGCACCTGCACATCCGGCTGCGCGACCACAGGCCAGACGTGGGAGTTGGCAATGTTGCCAGCCCCGATGAACCCGACCGTGATCCTGTTGCTCGGAGCAGGTCGAGCGCCGCACCACCGTGCCGCAGAGATGCCAAGCCCGGCCGCTGCTCCTCGGTGGAGCAACTCCCGGCGTGTCATGCGCCATGCGCCCATCGCGCACCTCCGTGATCAGATCGCCTGAAGGCAACCGATTGGGCCACCGTTTCGGCGGATGCGCGGACGATTCCTTGTCGGCTCGCTTACAGGGGTGCGTGTCACGTTTTGTGGTTGTTCATGCTGTGAATGCGTCTCCCTGCTGCAGCGCTCCGGCTCTGAGGGCCTGGTGTTTGCGGGCGACGGTGTGGGTGAGGTTGCCTCCGAGGTGCGCTGCCCGGACGCGCAG
>JAAYVH010000202.1 GCA_012517255.1 Chthonomonadales bacterium | reverse complement strand
TCAGGAGAGGCTCACTCCTGGTTGGAAGAGGCTCTCGGGCGGGTGTCACCTGAACAGGGCCACCATCGAGACGGCGCTGCGTTGCGGGTTCCGAGCCGAGGCGATACGGTATGGCATGTGGGGTTGGCTTGTCGCAGCGCGCATGAAGCCTGAGTAGGCACACCCCGGGGCAGCATCGTCGTATACGCGTTATAATGACGTGGTAGGCCAACAGCATGACCGGGAGGGTCACGCCATGAATGCTCGAACCGCCATCGGCTGGATTGTCCTGTTGGTTGCGCCGGCGATCATCGTCGGTTGCGGAGGAGGAGACGAATCCGTGAGTGAACGTGGTCCTCGCTCGGCGACGCTCAAGGTCGAGCCCAGGCTGGTGATGGCCGTCAACGACTTCGGCCTGCGCCTCTATCGTGAACTGGCCGCGAAGCCGGAGAATGTCTTCCTCTCACCCACCAGCGTTCAGCTTGCGCTGGGTATGGCCTACAACGGAGCGCGCGGCTCGAGCAAAGACGGCATGGCGAAGGCGCTCGGATACGGCGACATGTCGCTCGAGGAGGTCAACAAGGCCAACGCCGAGCTGCTCGCCCTTCTTGCGAATCCTGACCCCAAGGTAGACCTCTTCATCGCCAATGCCGTGTGGGCTCGGGAAGGCGTGACCTACGATCCGGGCTTCATGCAGCGATGCAAGGACAGCTTCCTTGCGGAGCCCATGACGGTCAACTTCGCGCTTCCCGAATCCGCCGACACCATCAATGCCTGGGTGAAAGCGCACACGAAGGATAAGATCCCCCAGATCGTCACCGCCGACGCCATCCGCGATGCCATCATGGTGCTGACCAATGCCATCTACTTCAAGGGCGGCTGGACCGACGAGTTCCCTGCCGCCGCAACGAAGGACGGCGAGTTCACGACGGGCGAAGGCAAGAAGATCACCGTCCCGATGATGGCGCGCTCGGCGCGCATGGAGTACATGGAGAACGAGCAGTTCCAGATGGTCCGCCTGCCCTATCAGGGGCAGTTCGTGGGCATGTACGTTCTGCTGCCCAAGCCCGGCGTGACGCTCAAGGATTGCGTGGCGAGGGTGACCGCATCCGACTGGAAGTCATGGACCGCAGCCCTGACCAAGCGTCAGGGCGAGCTCAAGCTGCCCCGGTTCAAGACCGAGTACGCAACGTCGCTCAAACCGGCACTGACAGCCCTCGGGATGGCAGACGCGTTCGACCCGTCGAAGGCCGATCTCAACGGCATCCTGCCTGAGGGGGCGACGACCGAGCGGGTGTTCATCTCGGATGCCCTCCACAAGACCTACCTATCGGTGGACGAGCAGGGCACCGAGGCAGCCGCTGCTACGGCCGTGATCATGGGCATCACCAGCGCGCCCCTTCCCACCGAACCGTTCTCGATGGTGGTAGACCGCCCGTTCCTCATCGCCATAGCCGACAAGCCGACGGGCGTCATTCTCTTCCTGGGTTCCATCTCCTCGCCGAAATAGACCGCACGCTCGGCAGTCGCCCTGCGTGCAAGGGCGCTGGCATGAAAGCCGAACCTCCCTGAATGGGAAAGTGAGGCGCAGCGGAGTCTGAAGCGCATCTGTCGCTGGCGTGTTCCGCCGAACTGGTCGGCGCGCGACTGGCACGAGGAGATGCGCTGTCTCGCTGACGAGGCCGCCTGGCAAGCCGCACAGGACTTCGACGTATCGCGGAGCCCGTCCGTCGGAGCATTCGTGCGCGGGCGGGTTCTCGCCGCGGCGCTGACCCGCTACCGGCAGGAGTGGGTCTACGCCTACCACAACAGCCTGAGAACGGCCGATGTATCGGAGCCGTTTAGACGGCCCGATCCGGGGGCAGGCCCACTCGAGGAGATTCTCCGATGCGCTCTGGCGCTGCTGCCCGCGGATGACCGCTGGATTCTGGATCAGCTCTGCGTGGCGGGACGCACAGAGGCTGAAGTCGGTCGCGAGCTCGGTATCACGCGCCAGGCGGTGAGCCGTCGCAAGCGTCGCG
>JAAYVH010000201.1 GCA_012517255.1 Chthonomonadales bacterium | reverse complement strand
TGCCGCCGACGCTTCCGATCGAGCCAGACTGTGGATCGCACGGAAGAAGGGCGTCGGCACGGCCGGTCGGCTGGCATCGAGCATTGTCACGCAGGATGGAGCCATCCCCAGGAGCAAGCTGCCCGAGGTGCTCGCCGCCGTGTCCGAATGCGCACAAAGACACGGCATACGCGTCTGCAACATCTTCCACGCTGGCGACGGCAACCTGCATCCATGCGTGCTCTACGATCAGAGCGACGCGGACGAGGCCGAACGCGTGCACGCCTTCAACGAGGAGGTGCTGGCGCTGTGCGTGGCAGCAGGAGGCACCATCACCGGTGAACACGGCGTGGGCATCGAGAAGCGGGAGGCCATGCGCCTCATGTTCTCGGAAGCCGACCTCCGGTGGATGCATCGCATCCGCGACGTATTCGACCCTACCGGTCTGTGCAACCCGGGCAAGCTGCTGCCGCCGGTAGAGTCGCTCCATTCACTGAATGGCGAGCGATCGAATGGACTGCCGCCCAGTGATGGGCCATGCGAGCTGTCCGATCATGGCGAGTTGCTGCCTCGCTCGGAAGACGACTGCCGCGAGGCGATCCGATCAGCCCTTCGCGAGCGCGCTCCGATCGAACCTCGCGGCGCTGGACTGCTCGTGCACCTCGCTCCCAGTTGCGAAGATCAGCCGCGCGTGCTCTCAACGCGCGAGCTTCGGCGTCTCGGGCCTTTGTGCCCTGCCGACAATCTCGTGACGTGTCAGGCAGGGGTGACGTTTGGGGAGCTCCAGGCAGCCGCAGCCGAGCATGGGCAGTGGGTGCCCATAGACCCTCCGCGTGCCGACGAGGTGACCGTCGGCGGCGTCGTGGCTGCCAACGCGACGGCGCTTCTCCAGGCCAGATATGGCCGTCCCGGGGATGCGGTAGTTGCTATGCGAGCGATCAGCGCAACGGGCGACACTCTCCGAACCGGAGCGCACGTCGTCAAGAACGCCGCCGGATACGACCTGGGACGGCTTCTCGCTGGATCCCACGGCACCCTGGCCGTAATCACCGAGGTGACCTTCCGCACATTGCCTAAGCCTGCCTCGACCGCCGAACTCGCCTTCGAACACGATGATCTCGAAGCCACGTGCAGGTTCGCCTGGGAGATATGGACATCCCATCCGGAGCTCCAGTACGTCGCCGTCTCGCTGGAAGGCGTCGGCCGCATTGCTGTAGGCGCAGGCGGCAACGATCGTTCGGTCTGCTGGCTTGTCGGGACGATCACCTCAGCCGCGCGCCAACACGGCCTTCGCGAGATGGCTGCCTCAGGCATCGCGGAGCGTATGCGCCATGACCTCAACGCCATGAGCCCAGGCGCCGCGGTTCGAATCGCCGCCGCGCCCCACGACGCTTACGGCATCGTCGGGCAGCATGCGCTCAGCGGACTGTCGGTCACCTGGCTCGTCGGCGCGGGTGTCGTGGTGGTCGGCTGTCCGTCAGAAGACGACTCGCAAGGCGTCGCCGGGATCGGCGCGGTCGCCCGAGACGCGGCGATGCGGGACGCCGCCGTTCGATGGCTGCGCGCTTCGTCGAGCCTGCGACGGCGATGGCGGATCCCTCTTGCGAACGTCGCCGAAGCTGCTCTGGCGTGTGAGCTGAAGCGCGCGCTGGACCCCTGTCAGATTCTGAGCCCGGGACGCATGACGCAATGACAGACAGGCAGGCGATCGAGCTTACGCGCCGATGCGTGCGTTGCGGATTCTGTCTCGATGCATGTCCCACCTACCGCCTGACCCGATCGGAGACCCAGTCGCCGCGCGGCAGGCTCCGCCTCATGGCCTCGGTCATGTCGGGTGAAGCTGACCTGAACGCCGACACCGTCGAGGCCATTGACATCTGTCTCGGCTGTCGTGCGTGTGAGACCGCGTGTCCGAGCGGTGTTCAGTACGGTCACGTCGTGGAGCACTTCCGCGCCCGCATCCATGAGAGCGGCATTCGCGCTCGACTTCAGACTGATGTGAAGCGTGGGCTCATGAGCGCCATGGAGAACCCTGGTCTCTTCGCGACCGCGCTGGCAGCGAGCAAGCGGTTCTCGGCTCTCCTGAGGATCGGTACGCCGGCAGACGGTTCAGGCGTCGGATCTTCGCTCATGCCTGCGCCTGTCGCGAGCATACTCTCGGGCACGCGAGGCGATGCGACCCTGATGCCGGACACGCCCGACGACCTGACCGTAGGAACGCTGCCGGCCCATGCGCCGGCCATTGGCCCACGGCGCGCCACCGTCTGCATGCTTCAGGGCTGCGTTATGCGCGTGCTCTACCATCGAACGAACGTTGCCACCATGCGGGTCCTTCAGCGCGCAGGTTGCGACGTGCTGTGCCCGTCGGATGCAGGCTGCTGCGGGGCGCTCGATCTCCACGCCGGCTTCATGGCCGAAGGAGCCGCCCGCGCTCGCGAGCTGATCAGATCGCTCAACGCGCTGAGCTTCGACGCCTTCGTTGTCAACTCGGCCGGGTGCGGCTCGACGATCCGGGACTATGGACACACGCTGGCGGACGACCCCACGTGGGCGAAAGCGGCCGCGGCCATTGCGGCCAAGACCCGGGACGTGTCGGAGTTTCTCGACGAGCTCGGCATACCGGCGCCCATGGGCCGGTTTGACGCTGTGGTGACCTACCATGACGCCTGCCATCTAGCCCACGGACAGGGGGTCACCGATGCGCCAAGACGGCTCCTCGCTGCGGTGCCTGGTCTGAAGCTCGTGCCCCTGCGCGAATCCGACACCTGTTGCGGCAGCGCCGGCACCTACAACCTCACGCAACCGGAGATGGCGCGGCGACTGCTCGAACGGAAGGTCGACAACATCATGGCGACCGGCGCGTCCGTGGTTGCCATGGGGAACCCCGGCTGTATGGCATGGATAGCCCGCGGCCTGAAGGATCGAGGGTCGAACATCCGCGTCATGCACGTCGTAGAGATACTCGACGAAGCCCTCCAGGCAGGAGAGCGAGGCTCATAGCGAAGCCAATCCCACCCAGCAGAGGTAACCGAGCACACCATGAGTGAACTCCCCTTGCGGGATTCTGTCCGATCCCTTGCGAACATATGCGAGCCGCATCTGACGCGCCCGGCCTACAAACGGCTGATCCGATGGTTGACCGATGAGGCCTACGCTCCCTACATCGCCGACATCCACCGTCTCATCGAGAGCGAGAATTGGGTGGAGCTGCAGGATAGCTTCCGCGCCGTACTGCCCTTCGGCACCGGCGGACGTCGCGGGCCTCGAGGGGTCGGGCCCAATCGCATCAACGCCCGAACGATCGCTGAGTCCGCTTGCGGCCTCGCTCGGTGGGCAATGAGAAACCGGAAGGCGCGTGGTCTCGGGCCGGACACGGCAACCATCGTGATCGCCTACGACACGCGCATCATGTCCGAAGAGCTGGCCCGCGTCTGCGCAGAGGTCATAGCGGCTCAAGGCTGTCGGGCGCTCCTGTTCGCCGAATGGCGCCCGACTCCGCAGCTCTCGTTCGCCGTCCGACACCACCGCGCCGACGCCGGCATCGTGATCTCAGCCTCGCACAATCCGCCCTCGGACAACGGGTTCAAGGCCTACGGCCCCGACGGCGGGCAGTTGGCTCCCCCTCATGATGCGCAGGTGATGCGGGCAGTAAAAGCTCTGAGCGGCAAGCCCATTGCGTCCATACCGTTTGAGCAAGCCCTGGATGCAGGATTGGTTCAGTACCTCGGCGACAGCGATGATCGAGCCTATCGTGAGACCGTCCTTGCGCAGGGCCTCTGCCCCGACCGGAACGTCCGCGTGGTCTACACGCCGCTGCATGGCACAGGCCTGCGCTCCATCGTGCCGGTGCTGACAGAGGCGGGCTTCCATCAGCTCGCGCTCGTGGAGTCCCAGGCCACCCCCGATGGCTCGTTCTCTCAGGTAACCAACAACAAGCCGAACCCCGAGGAACTCCCTGCCCTCGATCGTGCCGGCGCGCAGGCCAGAGAAACCGATGCGCACATTGCGATAGGCACCGATCCGGATGCCGATCGTCTCGGCTGCATCGCCGTGGACACGCGGGCGGTGCGAACGGGCGGAGCGAAGCGCTGGCAAGCTTTGACGGGCAACCAGATCGGCGCTCTCCTCTGCCACCATGTGCTTAGCTCTCGCCGGGACTCGGACCGACTGAGGCCCGACGCGCTCGTGCTCACAACCGCAGTGACATCGCGCATGATCGCCAAGATCGCAGCGTCGTTCGGTGTGGCGGCCATCGAGGAGCTTCTGGTCGGCTTCAAGTATGTGGCCCGCGTGATCGAGAGCCTCGCTGATCCCGATCGCATGGTCTTCGCTTGCGAAGAGAGCCATGGCTATCTGAGCGGTCCTTACACGCGTGACAAGGATGCGGCGCCGGCAGCGCTGTTGCTGGCTGAGGCCGCCGCCAGGGCGAATGCGCGTGGCGGCGACCTATGGCAACTCCTCGACGATCTCTATCGCCAGTACGGATACCACTGCGAGGTCATGTTCTCGGAAGAGCTGAACCCTGTCGGCGGCAAGGCCCGAATCCGCCGCATGACATCGGGCCTTCGCAATCACCCGCCGAGCAGGATCGCCAATCTCAAGGTGAGCCAGATCACGGACCGACTGAACAACACCGTCCTCGATCCGCAGACGGGTCAGCGGTCGCCATTCGCGCCCATTGCGGATCCGGCCACCGGCGAGCCGCTCGCCGCGCTGGTTGCGCCCCGCGACGATCTCCTGATTTTCGATCTCGCCTGAGACGACATCATCGCCGGAGCCCGCCTGGCGATCAGACCCTCAGGCACCGAGCCCAAGTGCAAGTTCTATGCCTCGGCATGGACCGCCCCGGGATGTGATCCGGACACCGTGCGGGATCGCGTGACCGAGCGGTCACGCGATCTCCATGAGGCGTTCATCGCACTAGCGCGAGGCTTCGTCGACAAGTAGGGCTCTACTCGATGCGCCACTCCAGTATGCCGCCGCTGTAGTCGGGACGCAGGTCAACCTCGATTCGCAGAGCGCGTGTACGGATCGGCTCGAACTCCGTTCGGCTGAAGGCGTCCTTGAGGATATCGTGGCGGCCGCGCCGCACAACATGCCTCCATGTGTCTCCATCGAGCCAGAGCACTCGCCATTCGGCGGGCAGTCTGCACTTGCCGCCGACAGGCTCATCATCGAACCAGTAGACCTCGCAGGCTCGGACACTGCGCGGAGCCGTGAAGTCCTGTTGGACCCACTCCTTCGTGCCTCGCCTATCCCACCACGTGAATCGGGGGACGGAGGTATCGGAGGAACTCCGGGGAAGCACGCCATCGGTCAAGGCCGCCAGAGTGTCTGAGGGGTTCGTCCATGATGCCGCCAACGGCAGGACCTCGGGCCCCCATTCCCGAGCGCCCTTACCGCGCCCGATTACCGGAAATGCGCTAACGCGGAGCCGAGCGCAACCCATGGGTATGAGGTCGATCGCCTCGGCTGCTCTGCTGCTGGCAATGGGGCCGGGAGCCACTTCGCCGATGAGGTTGTTCGCTTCGAGCTTCCACTCGGGAAGCCGCACGCCGTGCCCCTGCAGAACCACCGGCGCGCTGTCCCAGCGAAACGGCTGCTCGCCATCGGCCGGCATTCTCTTGCGTTTCACCTCAAACGAACGTGACGCTGACCCGCGCGTCAGTTCGAGGCCGAAGTTCCAGGCAGAGGCTGGCCAGACCTCGTGCGCCGCCCACGGTCGTCCGTTGTCGTACTCGCGCCAGTCTTCTGCGACCATGAGCGAGAACGTCAACGGGCCGCGGCTAACCGATGCCGTGTTGCGGTTGGTCCTCCAGCGATGGACGCGGACGGCCATCGGCAATGTCAACTCCACCACGTCACCGTCACTCCATCGACGCCTCAGAGCGATCCACCGTGCGCCTGCCGCCGAGCCCCCCAGCGCCACACGCTTGCCGTTGACCGCGAGGCGCGGCGACGAGCACCATGCCGGCACGCGCAGATAGATCGGGAACGTGTCGGTTGTTGAGAGGCTCACTCGAAGTCGTACCGTCTCGTCGAACGGGTAGTCCGTCTCCTCGGTGACCCTTGCATCAACGCCGGAGCCAACCCTGGCCGTTACCGTACACGGGGAATAGAGGACCGCTGCCAGCCCGTTGTCCCTCGTGGCCATCCAGAGACGCTCTGCGTAGTAGGGCCACCCAAACGCCACGTTGTGCTGACAGCATCGGTACTGCTCGTAGGGCGTGTAGGACATCATGTCCCCGCCGTTCTGGATCATGGGCGCTTTGCTCTGGCGATCCAGCACGACCTGGTTGGGGGCCGTGAGATAGTGCAGCCCCTTCAGGTCCGGCGTCATGCAGGGCGGCAAGGAGTTGAGCGCGACCTCCTCGCACCGGTCGGCCCAGACCGGGTCGCCGGTGATGCGCACCATCTCCTCGTGGCTGTACATCATCTCCACGATCGCGCACGTCTCGGCAGCCTGCCGGGGCCCGGTGAAGCCCGGGCGTGCATTCTCGTCGGCTCCGTACATGCCTCCAGGAACCTGGCCGTAGAGCGACCGCATCTCAACGTATCGGTTCTCCACGGCCTGCAGATGGCTTCTTTGGCCGGATTGCTGGAAGAACTGACCGGGCTCCCGGAAGCCCTGAGCGAAGTTCACCCCATGCCAACTGGCAATGCCATCCACCCATCTCGCGGTGCATGCGTGGTTGCGGGCCGCAAGGTCAAGCAGCCAGGCATCCCCCGTGCGGTTGTAGAGCCAGTAGATGACCTCAAGGTTGTCCGCTCCACGAAGATGCTGCCAGCTCGCATGCAGGAACCTGCCCTCGGGCAGTGCGGCCTGCCACCGGAAGTAGCGTTTCATGAACCACAGAACGCGCGCATCACCGGTGGCCTCGTAGTGTGACCGCAACGCGGCAAGAGCCAGCATGTTCGGCCACAGATCCGGGTCTTTGCGGTTGGATTCAGGGCCGAAGTACCCGTCCGGCCTCTGCGAGGCCATGATCGCCCCCAGCCAGCGCTGCGCCCGGGCCACGACCTCACGATCGCCCAGCACGTAGCCAAGATCCGTGTAGCCCTTCAGCCAGTAAGGAAGCTCCTCCCAGCCATGTTCGCCTTCGCCGGTGGCGGAGGCCCATGCGCTCCCTTCGAAGCGACACCACGGGCTGATCTCCTCCATGTGGCCCACCATCCCGTCGCGCATAAGCTCGAGCTGGGTGCGCAGCCAGCCCGCGGGCCTGATCGACCCAATGGGAAGCTTCATCAGCGGCTCCGCAACGAGTGGCTCTCGGTTGCCCGTGTAGTGTCCAGCTCCTGCCGTCGGCGGCGCAGTGCAATAGCTAGCGCTCATGGCCCCAGACTCCCTTCCCCCATCTGCGACGATCTCGCCGCCGCCAGCCAGCATGACGCCGAGCAAACCGGCGACGGGTACCATATACCGACGCACGTTTGGCTCCCTTCTCCCACTCATGACGTTGAGAGAGTATAGGGCGTCCGGCGTCCATCGTCAAGCCGCTCCCCGCGAGGCAGGATCGCGAGGAGCGTCTCACGAACAGATCATTGAGACCAGGACCGTTTCCCTGCGCAGTGCAGAACGGCGATCTTCACCACGAAAGGTGCAACCATGGGCGTGACCATCACCGGGCTTGACATCCAGGGTTTGCCAAAGCTTGTTTCCGGCAAGGTGCGCGAAGTCTTCGATCTGGACGAAGCAGTCCTTATCGTGGCAACCGATCGCGTGTCGGCCTACGATTCCGTCATGCCGACCGGCATCCCGCACAAGGGCCGCGTGCTGACGATGCTCTCCGAGTTCTGGTTCCGGCATCTGCGCCCCATCACTGTCCATCATGCCATCACGACGGATACCGCCTTCATCGTTGAGTGGATTCGCCGATGCGGCGGGCACGTATCCCCCGATGTCGCGGCAGCGCTCGATGGGCGCTCGCTGCTGGCGGTTAAGGCCGACATCCTGCCAGTTGAATGTGTTGTCCGCGGGTATCTCTCCGGTTCGCTATGGGCGGAGTACTGCGCGGCTGGCGGGCCTCAGAAGGGGGCCACAATCCATGGTATCGAGCTTCCGGCCGGCCTTCAGGAGTCCGACCGGCTGCCCGAGCCGCTCTTCACGCCTGCCACCAAGGCCACCTCGGGCCATGACATCAACATCGGGATGGCCGAAATGGCCGAAATCGTAGGCGCCGAGATCGCTGACGCACTCTCACGCCTGAGCATCGCCATCTACAGACGCGCCGCCGATATCGCGCTCGCCCGCGGCATCATCATTGCCGACACGAAGTTCGAGTTCGGCTACCACAACGGCGTGCTAGTCCTGGCAGACGAAGTCCTGACTCCGGACTCATCGCGGTTCTGGGATGCCGATGCATATGCGCCGGGGCGAGGCCAGGCATCGTTCGACAAGCAGTATCTGCGAGACTGGCTGGTCGCCTCGGGCTGGAACAAGGAACCACCGGCGCCCGAACTGCCCGACGACATCGTGGCGGGTACCTCGGAACGGTATCTCGAAGCCTACCGGCGTATCACGGGGCAGCCGCTCTCGCGGTAACGAACGCGTGCGGGGCGCGCCCGGCTGAGACAAGAGTACTCGTTGCCCGTTCCGACCACGTCACCGCTGACACAGACAAGCGTCGAACGCCATGGAACCCAAGCTCCGTTATCTAGGTTGGTCCCGACCGCCTGTCGAGACGGTCGCCGAGTACCTGTGCAGCAGGGCGCCGACGCCCACCAGCGACGCGTCCCCGGGCGTGCTGGATCTCTCCCATATCGTTGTGGCCGTGACGACCTCGCGGTTCGGCAGGCGCACGCTCGAGCTCCTGGCTGAGCGCGCCGACCGCACGCAGGCGCTCATACCGCCAACGATAGTGCCTATTGGCGCGCTTCATCAGCACCTCTGGCAGCCGCCGTTGCGAAGGGCGACGCCCACCGAGGAGATGCTCGCGTGGCTCGCCGCCATGCAAGCCGTCGGTGATGAGACGTGCGCCGCCGTTACACGGGCCAGCGTCTCATCTGAGATGCTTGCGCGATCATCCGTGGCGATGCAACTAAGCGCAACGCATCGCGCGCTGCGAGCTGCCGGGCTTGACGCTCGCACGGCGCTTTCGGTGATCGGAAGTCGCGCGCCGGAGATCAGCCGAAGACGCTGGCAGGCCCTGGCGGCCATCGAGCAGGCGTTCATCGAACAGCTCGATGCCGCGGGCCTTTCGGATCCGGCGTTCATCGGACTGGTCGGCCCAAGTTTGGCCAGAAATGCCGGCGACCGAGTAACAACGGCCTCGCCGACTGTGGTGCTGGCCGACGTCCCGGAACTGCCCTCGGCGCTCAGTCAGGCCCTTTGCGAGTCCGGGTCGGAGGTCGAGGCGCTCGTGTGCGCCCCTGAAACGGAGGCCGCCGGTTTCTCCTCCATGGGCGGCCTCGTCGTTGACGCATGGCACGATCGCGCCATTGATCTGAGCAGCGCGGCGGTGTTGACGGCACAGTCGGTTCCGGATCAGGCGGCTGCCGCACTTGCCTTCCTTAAGCCCATTGCCGACGGCTATGGCCAGGACGACGTGAGCGTCGCGCTGCCCGATCCTTCGATCGAAGACGTCATCCGCGAAGTCTTCTCTGCCGGCGGCGTTCGAACTCACAGCGCCTTTCCCCGCCCCTTGTCCGCCTCTCGTCCTGCCTCGTTGCTTGCTGCCCTGTGCGCATACATGAATGGCTACCGCGCAGACGCCCTCGCCCAGCTGGCGCGGCACCCGGACTTTGATCTCGCGTCTGCCGATGCGGCAAGGAGCAGCCCGGCCCGTGCGCTCGCAGAACTCGATCGATTCCGCGCTCAGCATCTGCCCAAAACGATCGCAAGGATAACCGGCGGTACGGGCAGCGCTGACGTGGAACTCCGCCATGTTGCCGCAGTCGCACAGCAAGCCGTCCGGGCGCTGGGAGGTCCCAGGCGTCCGCTTCCAGAATGGGCAGAACCGATCGCCCAGATTCTCATGACCTTCTACGGACCCGCGCTGGCGTATGAGCCTCGGGGCTCCACCGCTCTGGTTTCCGCACTGGAGACATTCGGTGACCTGCTCCGCGAAGTCTCCTCGGTTAGCCCTCGGCTTGCCCATGGATGGACAATGTCCGGCGCCGATGCAGCCCGGCTCGTGCTGCACCGAGCCACCCTCCTGTCCGAGTCCGACCCCGTCCGCGAGCCGGCCGCGGAGCTGCTCAACTGGTTTGAGCTGGCCCACGACGACGCACCCATTAAGGCCGTCATCGGCATGAACGACGGGAGAATCCCGGAGACCGCGCCCGACGATGCATTTCTCCCGGACACGGTCCGCCAGGACCTGGGTCTCCCCTGCAGCCGTTCGAGGCAAGCGCGTGACGTGCTGTATCTCACGCGGCTCGCGGCTTCGACGCCGCATCTTGCTCTTGTTGTGGGGACGCAGTCCCTGACAGGCGATATCCTTCGGCCCAGCCGTCTGTTGTTCGCGTGTGACGTTGCCCTGCTTCCTCAGCGCGCACAGTCTCTGTTCGGGCGCGACGGAACGGGCCGCGGCATCACCGTCCCCTTCGTGTTCGGAGACCGCAGTAGGTTCGGCATTCCGCGCCCTCGCCCGGTGGCGGAGCCGATTACGCGGCTCAGCGTCACCGCGTTCGGCGACTACCTGCGCTGTCCCTATCGCTTCTATCTGCGCCACGTTTTGGGGCTGCGATCGGATGAGGACGAGCTGCACGAGATGGACGCCCTGCTGTTCGGCTCGCTCATCCATGCGGCGCTGGCGACCTTCGGCGCCGGGCCCGCGGCCAGCGAGACCAGCGAAGACGCCGTCGCGCAGGCGCTGGCCGAGTCCCTCGACATGGCCGCCTCTCGCCTGCTTGGCCCGGACCCTTCGGCGGCCGTTCAACTGCAGCTTCAGCAGGCCGGCGCGCGTCTCCGCTCGTTCGCCTCTTGGCAGGCGCGGCGCGCTGCGGCAGGATGGATGATCGTGCCAGACGGCGTCGAGGTTGATGCCGAGGGTCTCATCACCGTGGATGACGTGCCCCTCGCAGTCCATGGCCGGATTGATCGCATTGAACGACATCGCGACACCGGGGCGTTCGCCATCTTCGACTACAAGACCGGTGATGCGAGCAGACCCCCCAATGTGGTGCACCGCTCCGCTGCCTCCGATGAGTATGGATGGTCCGATCTCCAGCTTCCCCTGTACCGGCGGATAGCTCCAATACCGCCGGATGCGCCGACGACGCTAGGCTATCTCTGGCTTGGTCCGAAACTGGACTCGGATCCGCTCCAGGAGGCGAAATGGTCAGAGAGCGACCTGGAGAGCGCAGCCACGTGCATCGATAAGGTAGTCCGTGACATTCGCGCGGGGCGCTTCTGGCCGCCGTCTGTTGGCGTGCCACCGACAGGCGACGGTATTGGAGCCATATGCATGGAGTCCTGCGCAGAGCGGATCGCGCTGATAGCCAATCCAGAGCCAGAGTGGGACGACGCATGAGGAGTCTGGCCATTCGTGCCTCGGCCGGGACCGGAAAGACGTTCGAGCTGACGCTGCAGTACATAGCGCGTCTGGCCATTGAGCATGACCCCGGCGTCATCCTCGCAACCACCTTCACCCGGAAGGCTGCCGGCGAGATGCTGGATCGGATTGTGGGACGCCTTGCCGCTGCCGCCGCCGACACGCCCGGATCGAGCGCTCTGCACCGGGACATCGCCACTATCGTCCACTATGACGCCTGTCCGTCAGGCCCACAAGGGTGGGCCGACCTGCTAATGCTTTGTTGCCGCAACTTGCATCGTGTAAGCGTGTCCACGATCGATTCGCTCTTCGCGCGCTTGCTGGTTGCGTTCATGCCCGACCTGGGCTACCCGGCAATGCCGGCCATGACCGACGACAAGTCACCCGAGGCAGCAGAGGCTCGGATCGCGGCGCTCGAGCGTGCGCTCCTCGACCTCAGCGCTGAAGACGCCCGGTCGCTGTTCAGCGACCTCTATGGCGGCATGGCGGTTCGTAGCGTGATCAGCCGGACCGAAGCATTCATGGGCGCGCTCTATGACCTTGCCGTTTCGACGGATCCCTCAGCGTGGGGACGAATGCCGGTATCCCCCCCGATCCCGGACGCCGATCTCGCTCAGGCGGTCGAGACGCTCACAGACATCGCAGAATCGACGACCAGCACGGCCCTGCGCAAGGGTCTGACTGCGAGCGTGGAAGCCGCACGTGCGAGAGACTGGGCGAGACTGCTCTCGCGCGGCGCGTCAAAGAATGTTGCCGACGCGGTGTTCGCTACCGATGAGCCGCGGTCTGATGAGCCGGTCACGTATTCGCGCCAGAGGATCCCCGAAGAGGCGGTGGATGCGCTGGTCGTCCTCTGCCGGGCAGCGGCGCACCAACTGGAGCTACAGCTCGTCCAGCGCTCGTGCGCCCTGCGCAGGGTGCTGGATGACTATGCACGGTACTATGCCGACGAGCTCAAGCGCAGGGACATTCTTCCCTTCACGGAGCTCGCCCGTATGCTCGCGCGACACACTGAGGTATGCAGCCCGGCGGAGATTGCATACCGAATGGGGCTCTCCGTGCGCCATCTGCTGCTCGACGAGTTTCAGGACACCAACCGAGCGCAATGGCAGATCCTCAGCAGCGTGTTCCTGGCCGATGATCCGCATGGGAGCCGCGCATCTGTCTTTTGCGTGGGCGACGCCAAACAAGCGATCTATGGCTGGCGCGGGGGTGTGGCCGCCATCTTCGATGCACTCGATGACGCGGTGCCCGACATCCTCTGGGAACATCGCGAGCAGAGTTACCGATCCTCGCAAGTGGTCCTCGACGCCGTGAACACCGTGTTCACCGGTCTCGACAGGTGCGACGCCCTGGAGCAGTACCCCAACGTCCTGCGAGCTTGGCAGACTCGGTATCGACCTCACAGCGCCGCTTACCCAAAGCCAGGCTATGTCACCCTCGTCGAGGTCTCGGACTGCCACGAAGTCGGTCCCGAGGAGTCGGACGTGGAGACGCCTCCCGACGGGGACCCGGGCGCAGGCCACGGGACCGACCCGGAGGAACCACCCGCGATCCGCCGCGACGCCCGCTGCGCATGGGCCGCCGAGCGTATCGCCTCGCTGAACCGCGCGCATCCGGGCCGAAGCATCGGTGTGCTGGTCCGCACGAATGCCGCGGCGGATGCGATGGCCCTCGCATTGCAGGCCGTGGGAGTTCCGGCAAGCATCGAAGGACCGGGCAACCTCGCTGACGACCCCGCGACGCAGCTCATCCTGTCGGCGATGCTTCTGGCCGACCATCCCGGTTCGCTAGCCGAAGCGTATCACGTGTTTCGATCGCCGCTTCGCCACGCCCTCGGCCTGCAGGACATCTCCTTCGCCCACCGTTGCAGCGTGTCCCATCGGATCCGGCGAGACCTGAGCACGCGTGGTTACACCGCTGTCGTCGCTGAGCTAGCGCATGCTGTGTCTCCGTTCGGCGGGCCCCGCACCGCAAGGCGACTGACACGCCTCATCGAAGCTACCGCGCAATATGAGGACCGAGCGACCACGCGACCGGCCGACTTTGTGCGATGGATTCGGGCCTACACGGTGCATGACCTGACCGATGTCCCTGTGCGGATCATGACGATCCATCAAGCCAAAGGGCTCCAGTTCGATATCGTGGTTGCGCCGGATCTCAGCTCCAGGATCCCGGCTGCGAATCCCCTTGCGGTGGAGGAACGCGCGCGCGAGGCCGATCCCCCGCATACTGTGCTCGCCTATCCCGGCGAGCAGGTGCGCAAGGTGTCGCCGGCAGCACGGCGCGTCCATCACCAACAGTGCGAACGTGAGATCGCCGAAGCTCTGAATGTGCTCTATGTACTCATGACCCGCGCTGCGCACGCGCTCTACCTGGTGGTGCCTGCGCCGATCATCAACAAGGATGGATCCCCGCGCAAACGGCCTTTCAGCTTCGAAGCCATTCTGCGCGCGACGCTAGCTGTCGAGAAGGCGTCGGCCTCCAGCACACTATACGAGCATGGCGACCCGGGCTGGGATCCTGAGAACCCGGCCCGGTCTTCGGCCCAGCCAGCCGACGGAGCCGCGTTATCCACCGTAGATCGCGTTGTATTCGGCCGTGAAGGCAGGAGAAGGCACTGGCCGGAGGCGAGCCCATCAGAGCTGGATGCCACCGCGCGTCGCTCGCTACGCGAGATGCTCCGCCTCGACACTACGGCAGCGCGGCAGGGCGCGTTGCTGCACGCCTGGTACCAGGCCATCGAGTGGCTCGATATGCCGCTTCCCGACGATGACGAGCTGGTCCGGCTCGGGCTCGCCGCCCTGCCCTATGCCGAAGAGGCCTGGCTGCGCCAACGGATCCCGGAGTTCAGGCGGTCGCTGGAGCAAGAGGCCGTTCGGTCGGTCTTTCAGCGTCCAGGAGGACTCCGTGAGCTGTGGCGCGAACGATCCTTCGTGGTACGCATGGATGACGCGCTGATCCGGGGACGCATCGACCGGCTAGTCGTGGTCGGGTCCCCGGACGGCCCGCCGAAGATCATCGTGACGGACTTCAAGTCCGATAGCGTCACAGCAGAGGCGGTGATCGAGCGGGCCCAGCACTACGACGCCCAGATCCGATCCTACGCGCTGGCTGTCTCGCGGATGCTGAGGGCTCCGCTGCGGAATATCACCGCTCGGCTGCTGTTCGTGGTGCCGGGTGTCGTCCACGACGTAGCGATCCATGAGGTCGCCGCTGCCACTCAGGAGGGTATCTCATGTCCAGACTCATGACGCCGCTCCGGATCGGCCCCGTTCAGTTGCCCAACCGCATCGGCATGCCGCCGATGGTACGCCTGTCCCCCCACGTGCCGCCAGAGGTCATCGGCGAAACGGGAGATGTAACGGATGCCGTCGTGGAGCACTACCGACGCCGGGCAGCCGCAGGGACCGGTCTGGTGATCGTCGAGGCTACCTGCGTAGATCCTTCAGGTCGTGTGTGGAAGCAGGGACTGAACGCTTTCGATCCCTCCCACATCCCTGGCCTGCGCGCTCTCGCCTCTGCCATCGCGACGGCCGGTTCGGTTCCCGGCATCCAGCTCGTTCATGGGGGACCGCAAGCCGACCCAGGCCTCTTTGGAGGCGTGACCTGGGGGCCGTCCGCAGTGGCGCCGTCCGTTGGCGAACTGGAGCCCTGCGAACTCGAGCTCCGCGACATACTGCGCATTCAGGGGCGCTTCGTTGAGGCTGCGACGCTCGCAGCCGAGGCGGGCTTTCGGTTCATCGAACTGCATGCTGCGCATGGCTACCTGCTCGACTCCTTCATCTCGCCGATCAGGAACCAGCGCACCGACGCCTTTGGCGGCTCTCTTGAGAACCGCATGCGCATGATCGTTGACATCGTGCTCAGGATGAAGGTGGCTGTCGGCGAACGCGCCGCCGTAGGGGCACGCATCAGCGTCTTCACGCATATCGCCGACGGTTTCGGCGAGCCTGAACTGGTGACGATGGTGCGCTCGCTGGAACAGGCTCACTCCGACTTCGTGGACCTTTCGGTTGACCGAGTATTGCGCCCGGCATTCGGGGGCGACAAGAGCATGGGACAGCTGGCGCGATCTGCCACCAGACTGCCGGTGCTCGTTGCGGGAGGTCTAGCCACGCCTATGGACGCGGAACGCACCATCGCCGAAGGTCACGGCGACGTCGCATGCATAGGCAGGGCGATGTTGTCGGATCCTGACTGGGCGAAGTCTGCGGCAGCCCAGATGACATCACCTTCTGCCGCAGATGCCCGCTAGGCGAGCGCCGCAATCTATCTGCAGCAGACCTGCTCGACAGGGATCATGCAGAGGAACTCAAGGGGCGATGCGCCTGCGTTCACGAACGAGTGCAGCTCATTCGGCATGATCAGCAGCGCATCGCCCGCGTTCAGCACAACGTCTTCCGCATCACGCTTGACGGTGGCGTTGCCTGTCAGCACGAATACCTCATGCTCCCACGGATGGCTGTGTAGCGGAGTGTTGCCGCCCGGGTCGACCCGAAACCGGCGCATGGCGAACGTTGGCGCCCCATCTCGCGCGGTTAGCAGCTCGCGTATGTAGCACGCTCTGGCGCCGTCGGTCGTCACCGGCGTCCAGTCGAGATCATCCGTCCTGCGGCATACCATGCTGGGCTCCTCCGGAATCAGGCTCGCTTGTACCCGTGCCGGGCATGCTGCCATCTGGCGAGTCGTTCGTGTCACCGTCGGCGGGTCCTGCCTCGATGGTATCGCCTGTCGGCTCGGCAGCCTCCGAGGACTCGGTCCGTTGCGTCTCGGATGAGGATGAGGACTGAGATCTGCGAGACCGACGCCGATACTCGCCGTTCAGCTGCGCCACAACATCCGGGTCCGGCGTGTCAATGTACACATCGCGCAACTGATCGTAGAAGAACATCCTGCGAATGAGGTCCTGCGCTTCGGAACGCTTGACCGTGACGTAGCTCCGCCCTTCAATCGATGGAAGCGTCTGGACCTCAATGTTGGTGGCTTCCAGGCTTCGCGCGAAGTTGGCCAGGGCCAGCATCTGGTCCACCGTTAGGTTCGGCGACCGCTTCAGGCTATCTGCCAACTGATCGATCGCGCCCGGCAGCTTGGGCCAGGTCAGCGGATTCTTCAGTTTGGTCCGGACCGCTTCGAGGAAGTTGTGCTGCCGCTTCGACCGCATCTCGTCGCTATCCGAATGCCGCATCCGCACATAGCCCATGGCCTGATAGCCGTTGAGGTGCTGAAAGCCCGGATAGAGGTTGATGTGCAATCCGCCCCAGTTGTCATCGTATTTCAGGCGCTTCTCGACAGTCAGATCTACGCCGCCGATCGCGTCCACGACCTTGCAGAAGCCGTCGAAGTTGATCGTAACGTAGGCGTCCGTCGGGATGCCGAACACCGTCTGAATGGTTTCGATAGTGAGGTCGGGACCGCCAAACGAGTGAGCCGCGTTGATCTTGTGGATGCCGCGCCGTCCGGGGATGCGCACGGCCGTATCCCGCGGTATTGTGAGAGCCTTGATTGTCTTGTTGGCAAAGTCCACGCGAGCGATCAGGATCGAGTCGCTTCGACCGTTAGTCTTCATCACGCGACGGTAGCGGTCGAGGTCTCTGTCCACGCCCAGAACCAGGACGTTGAGTGTCCGCACACCGGGGAACTGACGTTCGACTGTGTAGGCAGTTGCAGGATTGCTGAAAAGGTATCGGTTGATGGCGTTGCGCCCGGTCTCGCTGCCGAAGTAGAACAGCCCGAACACGGTGCCAGCCGTGCCGAACACGCCGCACACCAGCACGATGAGCAGCATGCGCATGACGCGCACCCAACGTGGGCGTTCGGACGATTCCGAGGTTGTTGGTAGTCTGTCTTCGTTTGCCACGGGCGCTGTGTCTCCCAAGGTATGTTACCCGCGGGGCGAGAGCCGCCGCAAGCGGTCGACAGGGTTCGACTCGGGGACTCTGGCTAGAAACAAGACCGCTCCTGCTGCTCCGACGAGAGCCATGGTTCCGAACATCGCGCCGATTCCGTGACGCTGGGCTATGAGACCGCAGACGGCGGGACCGATGGCCACCGCGAGACCGCCAGCCGACGCCAGACTCGCCTGCGCCGCTCCCCGATCCCTGTCGTTCGCTACGTCATTGACGTAGGCCACGGCGACCGCCCCCATGATGCCGAAGTTGAGCCCATGCAGCAGCTGCACCATCAGCACCCACAGCGGACCGGTGGCGGGGATGTAGCACAACAGCCGCAGAGGCATGAGAACGAAGGCGACGGCGAGCACGGGCTTCCTGCCGATCCGATCCGATATCCTGCCGATGCGCATCATGACCAGAACCTCGCACACTACGCCGGCCGCGAAGGTACCCGTGATCCACATCGGCGTCGCCCCGAGCGACTTCATGAACAAGCTGAGATATGCCGATGCGCCGTACAGGGCGAACTGATACAGAAAGAAACTGATGAGGAAGGGCCTCAGAACCCTTCTGGAAGCGCCTACCGACGGCCCCGAGGATGCCTCGCCACCCGCATGGGCATTGTGCGGCTTCTGTACGCGGCGGTCCGGTATTACCGTGCACAACAGCGCGATTGCGCCGAAGATGGCAGGCCCCCATCGGAACACGGGCACCAGGGCGCTCCGCGACATGTCGCCGGCTGATGCATACACCCCGCTGATGAGCCAGCCTGAGAGCAGCGCCACCACGATATAACCGACGGAGCCCCAGACTCGATAGGCAGCGTAGACCGCCCCTCCCGACCGGGGCCCGGCGATCCTGCCGATGATGACGCAGCCGGCCGCGTTCAGATACAGGGTGCCGTTGACGCCGATCGCCGTCAGCACGAAAAACATCCAGGGGTTTACGGCCCACTGATAGGCGAAGTAGGCCAGCCCGGAAGCAATGGCGGCGAGCATCATCACAGGCCGACGGGCATCGAGGCGGTCAGACAGCTTGCCGAGGAACGGCTGCACCAGCAGAGCAACCCCGGACCCGAAACCGCCGACAAGCCCGATCTCTGCGCGCGTGAGGCCGCTCGCCTCCCAGAAGAGCGGCACGAACGGTTGCAGAAACCCGAAGGAAGCCGTGATCAGGAACATGCAGCCCGCAAGCGCCACGCGATGCCGCGGCGCCATGGCCTCTGCGGCCGTTGGAGTATCGAGCGAATGCACTCGGCTGGTCCCGAGGCTATCTGCGCAGACCCGCGAGGCTCAGCCGCAGGCTCCGATTCTGCTTGAGAACCTCCGAGAGCGTCAGCCGTGTGCGTCGTTGGGCTGCTTCGCGCCCCATGATGGTAACAAGGGCGCTGTCTATGGCACGTCTCACGGTCGGGTTGGCTGTATCGCCGGTCGCAATCGCTTCGTGAAACGCCGCGATGTTCCTGACGGCTCCGGCTTCGTACAGGTTCACGACGTCTTCGCGCACGGCCTCGTCAGGCGATACGAGCTGGGCTTTGGCAGAGTAGCTGATCCAGGCATACCCTTTGTCGCCGTGAAGGTAGCAGCCACAGAAGTCCGCGGTCGAGAAGCTGTCGGGAAGGTGCTTGGCGCGATGGTTGAGTATGAGGCCGCCGTCGAACTCGTACGTGATGGACAGGACGTCGTGACTGTCGCCGTGCGGATCGGGACGACCGATCAGGGATGCACCCATGGCCGCCGACGGAGTCTTCCCCAGAGCCCACATGGCCGCATCCACCGCATGGATGCAGGCATTCCCGTGATACCCCGAGCCTATGGCCGTGTCGTTGACCCAGATCAGCTTCTGAAGGCGGTCCTCGATAGTGGCGGTCTTCGGCGGGTCGGGCCAGCTTCCGGCCAGGTAGTAGGAATGGACTGCGACGACCCGGCCGATGGCTCCGTTCCGGACCATCTCGACCACGCGCCGGTTGGCCGGATCGGTAGGCATCTGATAGTCCACCAGGAATACGAGCTTCGATGTGCTGGCCTTCTTCGCCGCTGCCTCAACCCGCTTGCATCCCGGCACATCCACAGCAACGGGCTTGGCCATGAACACATGGAGCCCTGCTGCCACGGCGGTCTCGGCGTGCAGAGGGAAGCAGTAGGGGGGCGTCTCGAGTGCAACAGCATCGACGCCGGATTCTATGAGTCGTTTGTACCCATCAAGACCGAAGAAGCGCCGAGCCTTCGGCACCTCGAGAGCTTCGCCGCAACGGTCCGCGACGTCCTCGAAGTAGTCGGCCACGGCGTGAACGACGTAGCCGCCGTGACGGCGAAACAGTCCCGCGATCCACGATCCGCGTTGACCGCAGCCGATCACGCCGAGGCGAATGACCCGAGACGGTCCCTGACGGCGCGCCGCTCCCAGACCGGCTGCCGCGGCCAGCGAACCGGCCAGAACATCTCGCCTCCCCACCGACGCACCACTCGTGCTGCCGTCCATCCTCCCGTTGCCCCCTTTCATCTCCGCATCAGGCCGCCCAACGCCCTCACAATACCCGACGACCCACGGGATGCAGGCCGCTCGGAGGGGTGGCTGCACCGGATTGACTCTCGCGGCATGACGGTGCTATGCTGTCGAGTATAGCGATCAGGTCCAAGGATCAGCGCGGATACGGGCGCCGGCCTCATGCGAGAGCGGGAACGCCTCGTATCCGTTTTTTGCGGCAGGCGTAACCATGCGCGTCTCAGCGTGCGGCCGCCCGGATTGGAGCCCTCATGCAGGTAACGAAGAAGGAAACAGAGCCCCGCACCTATCTCCTTGATATCGAGGTGGAGGCTGACGCGGTTCGCAAGGCCTTTGGTCAGGCGTACCGGGATTTCGGACAATACACGCGCGTACCCGGCTTTCGACCCGGACATGCTCCACGCCGAATCCTCGAGCGCTACGTGAATCAGGACAAGCTGCGCCAGCACGTCATGGAGATCCTCGTGGCCGATGCCTATGAGGCTGCCCTCAAGCAGGAGGCTCTCGAGCCCTACGATGAACCTGAGTTCGTGCCTGGCGATCTTGTGGACGGCGAGCCATGGCGGTTTCAGGTCACGGTCGCCGACCAACCGCTGGTCGAACTGGGCGACTACTCCAACATTGCCGTCGAGCGACCGATCGTGACCGTCACCGATGACGACGTGGAACGCGCGGTCGAGGGCGTGCGCAACGACCATGCATCCCTGCAGGCGGTGCATGACAGGCCCGTGCAGCCGGATGACGTCATCATTGTCGACATGTCCATCACCCCTGAGGGACAGGAGCCGGGAGAGACCGGCCGCTCGCTTGTCCGTCTGAATCAGTCCATACCGGGGTTTGCGGAAGCGGTGACGGGTCAGGCGATCGACGAGACGCGGGAGTTCACGCTCACCTTCCCGCACGACTACGCCGACCCGGAACGCGCCGGCGTCACGGCCCGGTTCGTGGTAACGGTCGCATCTATCAGCGAGAGGGCGCTGCCAGAGGTCACGGACGAGTGGGTCAGGACGCTCGGTCCCTTCGAGACCGTGCAGGAATGGAAGGACTCCCTGCGCGAGAGCCTTCAGGCCCGGATGGAGTCTGTGGCAAATGACGTCGCCCTCAGCAGGATCATCGGCCAACTGGTTCAGCGCTCGAGGATCGAGTTTCCGCCGGCGATGCTGCGGGATGAGGTCGAGAACGACCTGCGAGGCCTGTCGGAGGAACTCGTCCGAAACAACACGACGTACGAGCAGTACCTTTCGATGACGAATCTGACGCGGGAGGAACATGAGGCGCGCGTTGAGGCGGAGGCCGCGGCGACCATCCGGAACCGTCTGGTGCTGCGGGCCTTTGCGCGGCAGGAAGGCATCACCATCGACAGCGACGAGTTCGAGGAGCGTTATGCCGAGGCGGTGAACCGTGCGGATGCAATCGGCGTCCGGCTGGCAGGCTCCGAACGTGAACAGCGCAGGCGTCTGGCAAACCGACTGATCATGGACAAACTCCGCGACCGTCTTCTCGCTCTGGCGACGATCACCGACGTTCCCGTGTCGCCGCAGACCGACGAAGGCTGAGTCGGCGCCCCGTGCAGATCGCAGACTGTTCCCCATCGCGACAGGAGAAGCTCATGGCCACATCGTCAGACAGGATCCACGCAGAGCATAGCGGGCTCGTCCGATCGGTCATCCCCATGGTCGTCGAGCAGAGCGCCAGAGGCGAGCGAGCCTACGACCTCTATTCGCGGCTGCTGAAAGATCGCGTCATCTTCATCGGCGAGCCCATCGACGACCATCTGGCCAACCTGGTCATCGCCGAGCTGCTGTTCCTCGAACGCGAGGAGCCGGGCGTGGACATAGACGTCTACATCAACAGCCCCGGAGGGAGCGTTTCTGCTGGCCTCGCCATCTATGACACCATGCAGATTCTGAAGTGCGATATCGCCACGATCTGTGTCGGAATGGCGGCGTCCATGTCGGCCGTACTGCTCGCGGGCGGCTCCGCAGGGAAACGCTACGCGCTGCCGCACGCGAGAATCATGCTGCATCAAGTGAGCGGAGGGTACGAAGGAACCGTCACCGACGCTCGCATCCGCCTCGAAGAGATGAACAAGGCGCATGAGACGCTCATGGAGATACTGTCCACCCACACGGGTCGCTCGATCGAACAGGTCCGGAAGGACTGCGATCGCGACTACTGGCTCTCCGCCGAGGAGGCGGTTGATTACGGCATCGTTGACCACGTCATGAAGCGCGGCGACCGGAGCGACGCCAGGACGTAAGATGGCACGCAAGACTCCCGCAGATGCCGCGACGCCCGAACACCTCCCGCCTGGCAGCGGGCGCGGCATCTCGGGCCGCCAACGGGGGCGCCTTTTAACCTACCCGGTAATCCCCATCCGAGATACGGTCTACTATCCGTCCACGCTGTTCTCGCTTCTCATCGGTCGCGAGCGTTCCGTCCAGGCCCTCGAACACGCGCTGGAAGGCACGAGCGAGGTCCTCCTTGTGTCTCAGCGCTCCGTCGCCGTGGATGAGCCCACGCCGCAAGATCTCTATGATGTCGGCACCGTCGCCAGAGTCCTTCAAGTACTCCGCGTACCTGACGGCACCGTTCGAGTCACCGCCGAAGGCATGTGCCGCGCTCGAGTCGGAGGATGGCGCCGGGCGCGGCCGTTTCTGGAGGCCATGGCCAAACTTGTCGTCGAGCACGACCCGAGGGGCGTCGAGGTTGAGGCTCTCATGCGCTCGGTGAAGACCCAGTTCGAGCACGTCGTCCACGTAGGTCGGCAGATCGCGCCGGAGGCCTTGATCACCGCTCTGAACGTGAACGAGCCGAGCAAGCTCGCATTCACCATTCTCAACTACCTGACCGATCTCTCCGTCGAAGCCCGACAGGCGTTCCTGGATACCGATGACGCACGCCAGCGACTGCTGGACCTCTCTGTGATGTTGAAGCGCGAGGCGGAGGTTATCGAGGTCCAGCGGCGCATACGGGCCCGCGTCGAAAAGGAGATCGGCGACAACCAGAGAGAGATCATTCTCCGCGAACAGCTCAAGGCGATTCATCAGGAGCTGCGCGAGCGTGATGATCGGGGTTCCGAGGCCGATGAGTACCGCGCCAAAGTCCAGGACGCCGACATGCCCGAGGATGTGCTCGCGCGGGCACTCAAGGAGGTCGAACGGCTCGAGCGCATGCCATTCGGCGCTCCCGAAGGCGTCGTCATTCGAAACTACCTCGATTGGCTCATAGCGCTTCCGTGGTCGAAGTCCTCGCCCGACCATGTGGACATCAGTGCGTCGGCGGCAGTCCTGGATGAGGACCACCACGGCCTCATCAAAGTCAAGGAGCGAATCCTCGAGTTCCTCGCCGTCCGCAAGCTTGTCGGACCCGACATGAAGGGGCCGATTCTCTGTTTCGTCGGACCGCCGGGTGTGGGCAAGACATCCATAGGCCGCTCAGTCGCACGAGCCCTCGGACGCAAGTTCGTGCGCGTTTCGCTCGGCGGAGTTCGCGACGAAGCGGAGATCCGCGGCCACCGTAGGACCTATGTCGGCGCGCTGCCCGGACGCATCATGCAGGGGATGCGCCAGGCCGAGACGCGCAATCCGGTGTTCATGCTCGACGAGATTGACAAGCTCGGGATGGACTACCGCGGCGATCCGTCGTCGGCATTGCTCGAGGCGCTCGACCCTGAGCAGAACGCCGAGTTCAGCGATCACTACATCGAGGTGCCTTTCAACCTGCGGGAAGTCATGTTCATCACGACTGCCAACGTGCTGGACCCCGTGCCCCCTGCCCTGCGCGACAGGATGGAAGTCATCACGTTCGCGGGCTACACCGAAGCGGAGAAGCTTGCCATCGCCTCTGGCTTCCTATGCCCGAAGCAGTTGCGAGAGCATGGCCTTGGCGACCGCTCGATCACGTTTCCGGAAGCAACGCTCACCAAGCTGATACGGGAGTACACGCGCGAGGCCGGAGTGCGCAACCTCGAACGCGAGATTGCCGCTATCTGCCGGAAGACGGCTCGGGCCGTGGCCTCCGGCGATGAGCCGCCAGCTACGATTGAGCCCGACAGGCTCCACGATCTTCTGGGGCACGGCAGGTATCGGCACGGCACAGCGAGCGAGCATGATGAGATAGGCGCGGCCACGGGACTGGTATACACCGAGACTGGCGGCGACGTCGTCACCGTCGAGGTTACGCTCCTCAAGAGCTCCGAGCTGCGCCTGACGCTGACCGGGCAACTGGGCGATGTGATGAAAGAGTCGGCCCAGACGGCGGTCACTTGCGTGCGGTCCCGCGCAGAGAGTCTTGGGGCGCGGTCCGACTTCGACGGCATGCTCGATGTGCACATCCACGTTCCTGCCGGAGCAGTTCCCAAAGACGGACCTTCGGCAGGCATCACCATGGCGGTTGCGCTCGCCTCAGCGGCAACCGGGCGCGCCGTGCGACGCGATGTGGCCATGACCGGCGAGATGACCCTGCGAGGCCGAGTACTGCCCGTCGGCGGCATCAAAGAGAAGCTGCTCGGCGCTCACCGGGCAGGGGTGAGCACCGTCATCATCCCCGAGGAGAACACGCCGGACCTCGAGGAGGTCCCCGAGCATGTCGTCCGGGACCTGAACATCCGCAGCGTCACCTCGGTGGACGAAGCGCTCGAGGTTGCGTTGACCCCGCTGGCGCGAGACGGCGCCTAACGTCTCACCCTATCCGCTCTTCTGTACAGCCTCTCATAGTGAAGGACGGCGCCGGCCCATCCGTACTGCCCTTGCATGCCTCGGAGGACGATCCGCTCCCATCGCCGGGGTACCCGGTAGGCACGGATGGCACGATGCACGGCATCGATCAGGGCCTCGCCGCTGACGTCAAGGAACCCGAAGCCGTTGCCGGACCGCGGATGACTGTCGGCGTCGCGTACGGTGTCGGCCAGGCCGCCTGTCAGCCGAACCACGGGCACGGTTCCGTAGCGCATGGCAATGAGCTGCCCCAAGCCACATGGCTCGAAACGCGAGGGCATCAGGAACATGTCCGCCCCCGCGTAGATCCGGGATGCCAGATATGCGTCATAGCCGACCTTCACCGCCATCTCACCGGCATGATCGGCGGCCGATCTCTGGAGAGCTTCCGTCATCGCGGGATCACCGACGCCCAGCACGACGAGCTGGGCGCCCGCTGCCACAATCGCGCCGGCGGATTCCGCCACCAGATCATGCCCTTTCTGGTCGCAGATGCGCGACACCATGCCGATCACGGGCACGCGCGGATCCGGTTTCAGGCCACAATCCGCCTGCAGGACGGCCTTGCACACCGCCTTCCCCGCAAGATCATCGGCGCTGTAGTGCGCCGGCAGATCCGGATCGGTGGACGGGTCATGAGCTGCCTGATCGATGCCGTTGAGGATCCCGATGAAACGTCCCTGCTCACGAAGATGTCGGACCAGACCCGCCATCCCTCCGCCATACTCTTCCGTCTCGACCTCACGCGCATAGGCCGGCGAGACGGTGTTGACCATGTCGGCATAGACCATACCGGCCTTCAGGAAGCTGAACCCGCCGTAATACTCGAGCCCGTCCATCGTGTACAGCTCGTCAGGCAGTCCAGCATCCTGCATGACGTTCTTCGGGAAGAAGCCCGAGTAGGCAAGGTTATGGATAGTGAAGACACATCCGGGTTTTCGCCCGCTTTCGTCGAGCCGCAGATACACGGGCGTCAATCCCGTATGCCAATCATGGCAATGCACCACGTCTGGCTGCCAGCCATGTATTCCCTCACGGCTCAGAACCGCGGCCGCCCGCGCGAAGGCTATGTAGGCTTCGGGTTCCGGCGCATAGAGGTCCTCGCTACGCGTGGCAGAGCCGAACCACCGCTCAGGCCGGACGAGGTAGACCGGCACGCGATCACCCAGCAGTGTCTGCGCGACATACGTCTCGCCGCCAACGGATTCGAGGAGCGTGTCCTTCAGGTTCTTGATGATCGGGCTGGGCTTTGACGAAGCCGTGACGTCTATCAGGCCGTAGTAGGGCATGAGAATGCGAACATCGTGCCCGCGATCGGCGAGCGCGAGCGGCAGAGCGCCGGCAACATCCGCTAGCCCGCCGACCTTGGCGAGCGGAGCAACTTCGGCCGCGACAAAGAGGATCTTCAACAGTGCTGATTCCTTCTAGATGATGTGGCGGGAGTGTAGCACAGGTCACCGCGCCGCCTGGCCTCGGGGCTCTGCATCGGGGGTAGACTACGCAGGAGGAGGTTCACATGCGGAACTGGATTGCGCGATGGATTGTCAACATCATTGCATTGGCGATTGTGACGCGCCTGAATGTCGGCGTGAGCAGTGACGGGCTCGTCCCGCTGGTTCTCGCAACCGTTACCATCGGGTTCGCCAACACGTTCATCCGACCGATTCTCGCCTTCCTCACAATGCCGCTGACCTGCCTCACGTTCGGTTTGTTCAGCTACGTGATCAGCTTCGTGCTCTTCTTCCTTGTCGGCCAGGTTGTGCCCGGGTTCGATGTGACCCCCATCGGCGCTGTGGTGGGCTCCCTGTTGATGAGCGTCGTCGCCGGCGCGCTGACCCATTTCCTCTGTGATAGGCGCAAGTGAGAGTGCGATGGCGATGACCCGAGCGTCGGCGACGCCATGCCGCTAGTCAGCGCCTTGCGTCTGCTGGTCCCCGGCGCGCGCGTCAAGCGCTGGCTGGCGCTCATCCTCCCGGGTCTCATCTGTCTCTGGGTGGGTCTGGCGTTTCTGCGGCGCGGCGAACCCCTGGACATACTGAAGCCGGCTGTCGCGCTGGTGCGATGGGCGGACGCCCGATGGCCCGCTCTCCTCGATAGCGATTGGGGCTCCGTCGCGCTGGGTCTTCCGCTTGCTCTGGGCGGCATGGCGCTCATAGGCTATGGGCTGTGGCGCGCGACCTCCTCCTTTGCGGGACGGGATCTGGCCCCGCATTCGGTTCGGACGTGGGTAGGCGCCGTGGTCCGCTCACGTCAGCTATCCCAGGGGCCTCGCGTCGCAGTGATCGGCGGCGGCACGGGGCTGTCCACCATGCTCCGCGGCCTCAAGCAGCACACCAGCAACATCGTGGCCATCGTTACCGTGACGGATGACGGCGGCTCGTCCGGCAAACTGCAGCGTCAGCTCAACATCCCGCCGCCGGGCGACATTCGCAACTGCATCGTCGCTCTGGCGGACGAGGAAAGCGTCATGACCGAGCTGCTCCAGTTCCGGTTCCGAGGCCCGGGCGCAGGCGAGGGGCTCCGCGACCATGCTGTGGGCAACCTGCTCATAGCCGCGCTGGCGGCCATCAGCGGCGGTGACTTCCAGGATGCCGTGCGCAAGGCGGGCAGAGTACTGAATATCCGTGGCGAGGTCTTCCCTTCCACCACGGAACGCGTCACGATCAGCGCCGAGATGGAGGATGGCTCCGTCATCGAGGGCGAGACGGCGATTGCGCACGCGCACAAGCGCATACGTCGCATACATCTATCGCCGGGCGATGCCGGCGCACCCCCCGAAGTCACTGAAGCGATCAAGTTAGCCGACATTGTGGTAATAGGTCCCGGCAGCGTCTTCACCAGCATCATCCCGAATCTGCTCGTCCGCGGCATACCAGAGGCTCTGGCCGCAACACGTGCCCGCAAGGTATATGTGTGCAACGTCATGACGCAGCCGGGAGAGACCGACGGCTTCTCGGCATCGGACCACGTGAAGGCGATCGCGGCTCATGTACCGCGGCCCGTGTTCGACCGCGTGATCGTCAACACGGATGTGCCTCCGCCCGAACTTGTCGAGAAGTACCGCCAGACAGGGTCGGTCCTTGTTGAGCCCGACATGGACCGCATTCGAGCGCTAGGATACAGACCGATGCCGGGGTCCTTCGTAAGCGGGACCGATCTTGTCCGACATGATCCCACGAAGCTCGCAACTGCCATCATCAGAATGCTATCGTGAGTGCGGGAGCGAACCAGAATGCAACGGAAGCAACCCGCCGTGGTGACGCTCGAGGCGTCTTGCGAAGTCGTTCGCCGCGGCGGCACTGCCGCACAACCTACTAGCCCTTACCCATGGAGTGACATTCGATGCGCGATGATTCGTTGAAGTTCCTGGCCGCACTCACCGACGCCCCCGGGCCATCAGGCTACGAGCAGCCCGTTCAGCGCGTCTTCCGCGAGTATGTGTCGCAGTATGCCGACGAAGTTCGGACCGATGTGCTGGGCAACGTGATCGCAGTCCGCAACCCATCGGGACGGCCTCGGATCATGCTGGCTGGCCACGCCGACGAGATCGGCTTCCAGGTGCGCTACATCAGCGACGAGGGGATGATCTACTTCGGCGGCATAGGGGGCCATGACGCCGTCGTGGCTGCAGGCCAGAGGGTCACCATTCACACCGCGTCCGGACCGATCCGCGGCGTACTCGGCAGGAAGGCCGTGCACTTGCTCGAAGCCGACGAACGTGACAAGGCCCCCAAGCTCAAGGACATGTGGATTGACATCGGCGCAACCGACAAGAAAGAGGCAGAGTCCCTCGTGGCCATCGGCGACTGCGTCACTTACGCTGCATCGTTTGCGATTCTGCGCGGCTCGGTGGCAGTGGCGCGGTCGTTTGATGACAAGATGGGGGCTTTCGTGATCGCCGAAACGCTCAGGCTCCTCCAGGAGGCCTCACCGGCCGCTGCCGTCATAGCGGTAGCGACCGTGCAAGAGGAGGTCGGCTTGCGTGGCGCACGAACGGGCGCATACGGCGTGGCGCCGGACGTCGGGATCGCCGTTGATGTTGGACACTCGACGGACTACCCGGGTGCGGACAAGAGGGCGAGCGGCGATGTCAAACTCGGCGGCGGCCCCATGATCGCGCGTGGATCCCATATCAACCCGCGCGTGTTTGAGCTTCTTATCAGCGCCGCGAGGGAGCTGGACATGCCCTTTGTGATCGAGGCCACTCCCGGAGGAACCGGGACCGACACAGACATCATCCAGATGACACAGGCCGGCGTGGCGACTGGCGTGGTCTCCGTTCCCTTGCGCTACATGCACACGCCGAACGAGGTGGTTTCCCTCGATGACATCGAGCGGGCCGCGATCCTCCTCGCCCGATTCTGCGAGCGGGTTCGCGCCGATGAGGATTGGATTCCCCGATGAGCGAGCAGATGAACTATCCACCGCCGCCACCACGATCCGGCAACGGCAGTTGCTGGAAGTGGGGCGGTATCGCATGCGTAGGGTGTGGATGTGTCGGCGTCCTTGCCATCGCCGCGCTCTTGGCGTTCACATTCTCACGGCCTGAAGTGCGCGAGCAGTTCTCGCGCGTGATGAGCACCGCGCAGGAAGCCAGCGTCACCGTTCAGCGCATGCAGGCCGTTGGCGAGGCCATCGGCAAGTTCGTTGAAGACAACGGCCGCTACCCGGAACGTCTCGTTGACATCACGCCCCGCTACATCGAGGCTGGAATGCTCAAGGCGACAGATAGGCCAGACGCCAAGCCGATCGTCTATCACAAGCCGCCGGACAATGCCCCTCCGACGTTCC
>JAAYVH010000200.1 GCA_012517255.1 Chthonomonadales bacterium | reverse complement strand
CTGCTCGCAGCTTTCGACCCATCGTTCGTGGACAGTGTTCATGCGGGCGAGACCGAAGGCTTGGCCCTCGTCGCGAACGGAAAGGCTGGTAGCGCGCAGTATTGCTCCGGCGACGCGCTGGCCATCCAGGCGCTGGCGATGCTGGGCTTCGCGGAGAAGGCCGTGTCGTTCGAGGCACTTCTGGGCGGCAAGAAGATCGTCGTTCCTCTCGAGCCCCAGTGTACCGAGGTCTATCTGCGTCGCAACCTCGCCATCGGCCTGGAGAAACGCATCACCGGCGCTGGCCTGCTGAAGGGGCTGCTGGATTGAAGCCGGCTCGACAGGAGTGTGGCGACACCATACTCATTTCGGGAACCGTGCCCTCACGCCACGTACGCGCCGCTCGTGAAGTGTGCCGCCTGGCTCAGCGAGGCTCGAAGCTGCGCGGGAAATAAGTATGGTGTCACTTCATTTCCTGAGCGCGCGAGCAGTCTCGATGCTGCACCTCCAGCCGCGCCGGTCGAGAGCCTCTCGGCGACTGAGCATTCGCTGACCCGGCAGGTCGTACTCGCAGACGATGCGCTGGTCGTTGCCGATGAAGGAGACGCGCACGACTCTGAGGGGGATGCGAAACACCCTGCTGGCCAGTCCGGGATGCGGGCTGCTGCCGAGGTGCAGTAGACGCCGGAGCCATCCCAGAAGGCCGGTCATTCCGCGCCGTGTGCCGATGGAGGCTTCGCGCCCGTTCAGGTATTGCCAGAGCCGGTCGGCCTGTCGCTGGGACAGCCGGTACGCAACCGTGATGTGGAACAGGAAATCGGCTCCGGGTGACTCGAAGCGCTTGGGACTCGGGCAGATGGAGGCCAGGCGGCGCGCAAGGTCGCGGCGAAACTCAACCAATTCGTCGGATGGGACGACGCGGTAGTAAACGAAGTGTCCCTCTTGGCCATTGCCTCTCCCGTAGCCGTCTATCGTGCAGTCCAGGTATCGGTGGCCGCGGCACGCAGCGTTCACAGCCTGACGTACGGCAGCGACCTGGCCGAGGTTGGCAACGTCGGGAGTGTACAAAGACAGGTGAGGCACCCGGTGTACACAGCGCGGTGGAATACGGCACCGCAAAGCGGCTGACCACGTGGTCCGCTTCAGTCGCTCTTGTACCGGCCTCAGACGGAGTTCTATCAGCACGAATCCACTCCCGACTTCATGCGATACCTCGCGGCATCACGGCAGTTGCTGGCGAGACTTCTCCGGGAGAGGATACACACGTAGTGAGTCACGACTCAACAGGTACCGGGGAATCTGGAGTGCAGCCACCCGTTGTCGTGTGCTGTGTCAGGGAGTATTATGCTTTCCAGCGGCTCCCAATGACTTCCTCAGCTCCCGCTCAAGGAGGAGGTGGCACGTGATACCGGACTTCCAGACCGTCATGCTCCCGCTGGTGGAGACTCTTGGCGACGGCGAAGAGCATTCCCTTCGGGACACCATCGACCGCCTCGCCAAGAGGTTTGGACTGTCCGACGAGGAACTTCGGACCTTGCTGCCGAGCGGTATGCAACCCGTCTTCGACAATCGTGTGGGGTGGGCACGAACGTACCTCAAGAACGCCGGGCTGGTGGAGTCGACGCGCCGAGGCTACTTCCG
>JAAYVH010000199.1 GCA_012517255.1 Chthonomonadales bacterium | reverse complement strand
TCGCGATCGCCTGCGCCTCGCCGCACCTGTCTCGGACTCGGTGGAGTGGATCACCATCGCGTCCGACTGCCGCACGCTGGTGTTCATTGCTTCGTCGCCAGGCGGCGCATGGCTCGCAGCCGCGGACACCAGGTCGCCAGCGGGTGTCCGGCTTGGCGATGCCAGCGGCGGGAAGGGACCTGTTGCGGCGCTCCCGGACGGCTCAGCGCTGGTGTGGCTCGCAGGCGACGGGTCGGTCCGAGTGCTGCGTCGCGGCAGCCCTGCGCCGACGTCGCCTGCCATCGCCTGTACTGCCGCGATGTCGCGGCGCGAAGCGTCGCTGGATGCGTTCCGTGAAGCGTGGCGAGCGGTAAGCGCCGCTGCGCCCGATGCGTGGCCTGGGCAGGCAACGAACGATGCGATCACTGCTTCCGAGCAGCGTGCGGCATCGGCGCAAACGCCCGAGGACTTCGCGGATGCGATGCTTGCGTCATTCGCTCGAGCCGGATCGTGGACTGCCGACGCCTATGTGCCGCCAGCCCGAGCCGATGACACCGGCTACCTCGGACTGGATTTCGACTATGAGTACGAGGGGCCGGGAGTTCGCATAGCGGCCGTTCTTCGGGATGGTCCCTGCACAGGCATGGCATCGGCGCCCGTAAGCGGCGAGTACCTGCACAGCATTGACGGCAGTCCATGCGCCAACGCTGAGCGCGTCTGGGAACTGCTGCGTGGTCTGGCAGGCAAGGAAGTATCCGTCGTTGTTGGAGTGAACCCGCCGCATGAGGGCGAGCAGGCGGAGCCGGGCGTCCGGAGCCTGCGGGTGCGGGCCATCTCGGGCGCAGATGCGCTGAGACTCCGTCGCGAAGCCGAGACGGCCCGTCTGGCGGACAGGGTAGCGGAATTGAGCTCGGGTACGGTGCGATACATTCGACCCAGCGCGTTCGACGAAGACGGCGTCCGTCAGCTTACGCGCGACCTGTGGGGCGATGCCGCACGTGTTCGGGCATGGCTGCTGGACCTGCGCGACCTCGGCTTGTCCGGCGACAGTATGGCCTTGCTTCGCGTCATTGCCGATCCGGGGCAGGGCGCCTCCTCCCTGCGTCCTTTGCCCAAGCTTCCCGTTGTGGTTCTGGTGAACGAAGCCACCCGAGGCGGGGCGGAGGCGGTGGCGCACGCGCTTAAGGCGTTAGGGCGGGCCGAGGTGGTGGGTCGACCGACATCCGGACTGGTCTGCGAGACCCAACGGGTCTCTCTGCCCCTTGGGATCGAACTGTGGACGATTTCTGGCAGAGCCCGCGATGTGCGCGGCGAGTCGCTACTGGGCCGGTGGCTCACTCCTGACTATCCAGCGGAAGATCGCGATCGACAGATCGGGCTTGGCGTCGAACGAGCGCTTGCGCTGGCGGCGACACTGCCGTAATCGGCGCCTCTGGGCGGCGCGCCATCGAACCGCCGGAAGAGGACCGCGCGGACGACGCAGGATTCGGATTTCTCCTGCCAGAACAAGGCATTACCAGCAGGCATGTGTGGTAAAGTCTGCAGTAGATGCAACGAAGCTACGAAGGGAGGTGAGTCCGTGAAGAAAGAACTGCCGATCGGGGTTGTCATCGCGATCATCGTGGTGGTAGTGGCCGCGATCGGCTGGTTTGGCTGGACGCGTATGTCGGGGCCCCGACTGTCCAAGCAGGATCAGGAGAAGTTCCTGAAGCCGATCGAGATGGGGCCTGGCAAGACGCTGCCGGCGCCACCGCCGCCTGGCGGCGGTCCGGGCATGCCCAGTCTGCGACCCGGAGGGGTTGGTATGCCGGCGCCACCGCCACCGCGATAGCGAGAGGCATTCTGACCGACACGCCGGCGGCCATGAACGGCCTGATGCCGGAACACAGGAAGCGGCCAGAGCGTCATGCTATGGTCGCAGGACGGCGCCATACAGCGCCGCAGCATTACCAAGTGATGGGAGAGGAGCGAACCTTGAAGAGCAGAGGCTTTACCCTGATTGAGTTGCTCGTGGTCATCGCGATCATCGCGATCCTCGCAGCGATTCTGTTCCCCGTCTTCGCGCAGGCCCGCGAGAAGGCCCGTGCGACCAGTTGTCTGTCCAACATGAAGCAGCTCGGACTGGCGTTCATCATGTACGCCTCCGACCATGACGAGAGCTACCCCTCGGTCTACGATGACAGCCTCGGCTATCCCGCAGGGCGCATCATCTGGGCCGACAAGATCAGCCCGTATGTGAAGAGCCGCGGCCTCTTCGCCTGCCCGGGCGGCCCCGACACCGTCCGCATGGACCCGATCGCCGGCGGCTGGCCCAACAACCTGCAGGGCACCCGCTATTCCATGAACATGGTGCACGGCTGGCACTGGCCCGAGGGAACTGTCAACGGCACCGGTTGGGCGACCATCGAGTACCCTGTTCGGGACAGCCAGTTCCGGCATCCGGCGGAGACGTCGCTCATTCAGGAGAGCTCGAATGCATGGTGGTGTCACTGGCTGTGGCATCCCGGCTGGAACAACTACGAGAAGAACCAGTTCGGCGAGACTGTCCTTATAGGCGTGCTCGGTGAGACCATCTACCCGCGCCACAGCGGCGGCACGAACATGACGTTCGTCGACGGCCACGCCAAGCATCGGAACACTTCGAGCTTGTTGACCGACCATCGCTGGTGCACCATCCAGTACGAGGACTGATCAGCGGCTACCCGATAGCCCTGGTCTAGAAGTTCATGAGGGAGGGGAGCGATCCCCTCCCTTACTTCTTGTGGTTGCGCCCGGGTTAGGAGAAGAGCGTGCCCTGAAAGCGTGGGTCGTCTGGGCGTGAGCGGAAGGCCTCGCCGATGTGTTCGCAGCCAGATCGGGTGATGCATCTGCCGCGCGGTGTCCGCTGGAGGAACCCTAGCTGCAGGAGGTACGGCTCCGAGAGGTCCTCGATCGTGTCACGCTCTTCGCCCAGCGCGGCTGCCAGCGTCTCGATGCCCACCGGGCCGCCGTCGTAGCTGGTCGCGATAGCCCGCAGATAGCGGCGGTCGAACTCGTCGAGGCCGAGCTCGTCTATGTTGAGCATTGCCATGGTTGGGTCCACCGTGCCGGCATGTACCCTCCCGTCGGCACGGACCTGGGCATAGTCCCGGCAGCGACGAAGGAGACGGTTCGCCACGCGAGGCGTGCCGCGGGCCCGTCGCGCGATGGCCATGGCGCCATCCGAGGTCGTGGGCACTCCCAGAATGCTGGCGGACCGTGCGACAATCGTCGCCAGTTCCTCGGGCGGGTAGAAATCGAAATAGCAGTGCATGCCGAATCGGTCCCGAAGCGGGGCTGACACGAGGCCCGCTCGGGTGGTCGCGCCGATGAGCGTGAAACGCGGGAGAGGGAGCCGCATGGTGCGCGCGCTCGGGCCCTTGCCGATGATGAGGTCCAGCGTGAAGTCCTCCATGGCCGGATAGAGGATCTCCTCAACAACGCGGCTGAGGCGATGAATCTCGTCTATGAACAGTATGCCGCCGGGCTCCAGGTTCGTCAGGATCGCGGCAAGGTCGCCGGGCCGCTCGATGGCAGGGCCCGACGTCGCTCGTACGGGCGCATCCATCTCATTGGCGCAGACGAAGCTCAGCGTCGTCTTGCCGAGACCGGGCGGTCCGTATAGGAGGATATGATCAAGCGGCTCGGCGCGGCCTTTGGCGGCCTCGATGGCGATGCTCAGGTTCTCCTTGAGCCGCGGTTGCCCGATGAACTCCGCGAGTCGCCGCGGCCGCAGGGATGTCTCGTCGGCATCGTCGGGGCGAGGCCGCGGATCCACGATCCGCGGCGCTGCGTCCATTTCATCCGAGCGTCTCACGCGGTCACTCGAACCTCTTGATGAGCTCTTCCATAGCTCCTAGCCCGTGCAGCCTCTCCCGGACCGCCGCCTGCTCTTCGATGATGCTCGGCTTGGTTGTGTGTTTGTAGAGCACGCCGAGCGGGTAGCCCTTGGTATCACACGCCAGCGCGAACGCCGCCGCGCGATCCGTGGGATCATGTTCAGCGGGAATATCGTACGTCCGGTGCTTGTAGAACTCGTCGGTCTGATCCTGGTTGAAGGTCGGACACGGCGAGAACACATCTACGAGGGCGAAACCCCGGTGCTGGATCGCCTCCACCAGAAGGTCGGCGAGTTGGTTGGGCTTATAGGAGAAGCCGCGGGCAACAAACGAGCAGTCGTAGGCTATCGCCATCGCGATGGGGTTGATGAAGTCCTCCGTGTTGCCGTACGGCGTGGTCTTCCAGCGCTTGGGATCCATCTTCGCGCCCACCGAGGCAAGCGGAACCATGGAGGTCGGCGACACCTGGCCTTTGGTGAGACCATAGGTGTTGTTGTTCATGATCAGGTAGGTGATGTCGGGATTTCGCCGCGCGGCGTGGGGGAGATGGCCGCCTCCGATGGAGTAGCCGTCTCCGTCCCCGCCGACGCCGATTACGTTCAGATCAGGTCGCGCGCTCTTGATGCCCGTCGCGACAGGCAGCACCCTGCCGTGGACGCCGTGGAAGCCGTAGGCCGCCACGAAGCCCGGCAGTCGGGACGAGCAGCCGATGCCCGAGACGATGCCCGTTCTGGTCGGGTCCAGATTGCACACGCTCAAGGCCTTGAAAAGGGCGCTGAGCACGCCGAAATCGCCGCATCCGGGACACCAGATGGGCGGGAGGTCGCTCTTATAGTCACGCGGAGCCAGCGGGCGCGTCGTGTTGGTCGCCAGTTGCGCTGGCTGTATCGTCGCAGATTGCATCGTTTCAGGCTCCTTGGCCGCGTACGGCCGAAGCGGAACTGCAGTCGGTGTCGGCAAGCCGCCGTATGTGGGTCAGTATCTCAGATGGCAGGAAGGGGATGCCGTCGTCTCGGTGATACCGCTCAACGACAAGGTCGGTATTCACGCGCAGCCAGTTGGCGAGTTGCCCCGACCAGTTCAGCTCGGGCACCAGGATGCGTCGGCACCTCGCCGCGAACTCCATCACGGGCTCCTTCGGGAAAGGATGCAGCAGTCGCAGGTGAAGGTGCGCCACCCGAATGCTCTCGCGCTGCGCCATCTCGGTTGCCTCGCGGATCACGCCCTCGGACGAACCGAACGCGATGATGCCGACGTCCACTTCGCCCGTGTCTCCCCATTCTCGCACCAGTCTTCTACCGTGCCTGGCGACGAGGGCTTCCATCTTCCTGAACCTCTTGTGCTTCATCTTGCTAGCGAGCTCAGGGGTATAGCCCGGGTCACCTTGCTCGTCGTGCTCGATGCCTGTGCTCGTGTATACGCCGCCGGCCATGCCAGGTATCGCCATCGGCGACACGCCATCCTCCGTATCTCTGTAGCGCAGGTAGCCCTCCTGGAGCTCCTCCGGGTCTGGGATGCGACGGTTCGTGAGGTGGAGCTTCGTCAGGTCGGGCGGAGGGACCGTCGAGCGTCGTGTGGCCAGGCTCTGGTCTGACAGGAGTATGACCGGCATCTGGAACTCCTCGGCGAGGTTGAACGCCTCGACGGTGGTCCAGAACGTGTCTTCAACGCAACTGCAGGCAAGAACGGCGCGCGGTGATTCGTTGTGCATTCCGTAGATCGCGAGATTCAGATCGCCCTGGCTTGTCTTTGTCGGCAGCCCTGTGCTGGCGCCGCCCCGCTGGACGTCCGTGATGACCACCGGAATCTCAGCCTGTCCGGCAAGGTTCATCAACTCAACCATCAGGCTGAGGCCGGGACCCGAAGTGGCCGTCATGGACTTGACGCCCGCGTAGCTCGCCCCGAGGCACATGCCGAGGGCAGCTATCTCGTCTTCGGCCTGGATCACGTTGCCTCCGAAAGCCGGAAGCTCCTTCGCAAGAAACTCCATGATCTCGGAAGCCGGCGTGATCGGGTATCCCGCGTAGAACCCCATGCCTGCCGCGATGGCGCCGATGCTGAGCATCTGATTGCCGGTGACCATCATGCGCGGTCCGGTCTGCTTGACCGGATAGACGCGCGGCGTCGGTCGGTCGCCGATCTGCTCATCCACGTAGCGCGCCCCTGTGCGCAGCGCTTCGATGTTCATCCCCACGACTATGTCACCCTTGCGCCCAAAGACACGCTTCAGATAGGCCTCGGCGGGCTCCAGCGGCGCGCTGACGAGACGCAGGAGCGCGCCGAGGCCGACCGTGTTTACGGGCGCCGGCAGACGCTTGAGAATCTCGCCCTCAAGCTGATGCCTGATGGCCTCTTTGCGCTCTTTGGCAAGGGTCGTAATCGGCAGCGCGTAGTCAATGCGGTCGCTGTCAGGCGGCGGCGTGAACTCGTCGGAGTTGTACAGGAGCGTGCCACCTGGCCGAAGGCCGTCGCCAAAGAGCTCAAAGCCCTCGTCGTTGAGGGCGACCAGCACGTCCACGCCGTCGCCGTGGGACAGCGTGACGCCGCTGCGGGCGCGCAACTGGTACATCACGGTCCCGCCTTTGATCTCGGCAGGGAACGTCTGGAACGTGTAGATGTCCAACCCCATCTGCGTGAACATCTCCACCATCACGTCCCCGAGGGTGACCGTACCCTCGCCGGACTCGCCCACCAGTCGCAGGACTACATCAGTTGACGTTGTTGACACCATTGTCTCCCCAGAGATGCTTAAGCGCGCAGGCAAACGTACCCCTCCGACGCCGCCTGCGGCCTCGGCTCATGATAGCTCACCTGATAGTACGCGTCAAGGATGCCCAGATACTGCGCGAGCCCCACGGTCGGTATAATGCCACCGCAACGGACGGGATGGGCGTCCGTCCGCGAGCTCTGTCATCTCATGGCTCTTACCACAGGGAAGGACGTCTGCTATGCCTCTGATCCGCGACTATCTGGACGATGTGAAACGCCTGCTCGACGCGCTGGACGCAGGGCAGCTTGAGAGTCTCATCGAGCATCTCGAGCGCCGGTGGCGAGACGGCAAGCGGGTGATGCTCGTTGGGAATGGAGGGAGCGCATCGTCGGCGTCGCATATCGTCAACGATCTCCAGAAGTGCGTGTTCCTCGAGACCGGGAAAGCGCTGAAGGCGATGTGCCTCGCGGACTGCCAGCCCCTGGTCCTCGCCTGGGCCAACGATGAAGGTTACGAGAACGTGTTCGCGCCGCAGGTCGAATGCTGGGGCGAGCCCGGTGACCTTCTCATTGCCATCAGCGGGAGCGGCAACTCGCCGAACGTACTGAAGAGCGTCGAGAAGGCGCGCGAGCGTGGGGTTTTCACGTTCGGTCTCAGCGGATTCGCGGGGGGCAAGCTCGCGCAGATGGCGGACGTGACCATCGTGGTACCGAGCGACAGCATGCAGCGCATTGAGGACGTGCACCTCATCATTCTGCACCTTGCGTTCGTCGGTCTGCTCGACCGCCTGCGGACGGCAGGAGCCTGATGCGAGCGGTATTCCTCGATCGCGACGGCGTTGTCAACCGCGACGGCCCGGGCTTTGTCACCCATCCCGACGGTCTGCACCTGCTGCCGCGTGTGGCTGAGGCCATTGCCCGCATAGGTGAGCTCGGATTCGCGGCCGTTCTGGTCACCAACCAGTCAGGGGTAGGCCGAGGCATCATGACGGCCGACGATCTCGAAAGAGTGCATGCGCGGATGATCGAGGGGCTGGCGGCGGCAGGCGGCGAGCTGAGCCTGATCCTTAGCTGCACCCATGCCCCGTGGGATGGGTGCGACTGCCGTAAGCCCGCGCCGGGCATGCTTCATCAAGCGCGCGATAGGCTGAGGGTTGATCTGACGAGCAGCTACCTTGTGGGGGACAAGCCTACCGACATTGAGTGCGGCGCGGCAGTGGGCTGCACCACCATCCTCGTGCTCTCCGGGCTCGACCCTGTGTATGATCATTCGCGTTTCGTCCGGCAACCGGATGCGGTCGCGACCGATCTGTGGGCTGCCGTCGAATGGATTGCGACGCGCGAGGCGAAGGTAGGGACTACATCTCCCGTCGCCACTGAAGCGCAGAGATGATCGTCGCCTGATCGGCATAGTCCAGGTCGGCGCCGAGGGGAAGCCCGTGGGCAAGGCGCGTGACCTTGATGCCGAGCGGCTTGAGCAGCTTCGACAGGTACAGGGCGGTCGCGTCTCCCTCGACGGTGGGATTGGTCGCTACAATGACCTCGGCGGTCTCCGACTGGTCCAGCCTCTGCAGCAGCTCGCGGATGCGCAACTGCTCCGGCATGATGCCATCCTGCGGGGAGATGACGCCGTGGAGGACGTGGTAGAGGCCTCGGTGCTCGCCGGTCTTCTCGATGGCGATAAGATCGCGGGGTTCGGCGACAACGCAGATCGTAGTCTTGTTGCGCCTGGGATCGCGGCAGATCGAGCACACCTCATCTTCGGAGAAGTTGAAACACACCGAACAGAAGCGGACTGCTTCTTGCACCTCGGCGATCGCTTCGGCCAGCGCGAGCGCGGCGCTCTTCGGCATGCGCAAGATGTGATAGGCCACGCGTTGAGCCGACTTGGGGCCGATGCCCGGCAGCTTCTCCAGTTCGCCGATCAGACGCGCCAGTGGTCTGGCATAGGCAAGCATGGTGAACGTCACTCCTGTTCGCTATTCGGACGGTTCCGAGCCTTGCAGGCTCAGTCGCCTCTGATCACGGCCGGTACCGACGCGGCCCTCAGGTAGTCGGCCACGGCATCGACAAGCCGTCTGCCCAGCGCCCGATCCTCTGCTAGATCGCTCCGTGCCGCCGGCTCGAGCCGGCACACCGGCTTCCTGTTAGCCGGCGGATCGCCGATCACAAAGAGCGGCGTGTCGGGTCGGATGTCAACCGGCGCGGCTTGAGACGCTCCCCCAGGGTCTTGCGCCATCCACACAACAGCGTCCGCGGCGCTAACGCCCGGCACAGAGGCATGGCCGTAGTCGTTCGTTTGCAACACCCAGGAGAGAACGAGACCTCGAGCTGCTGCACTCTCTCCTGCGGCCACCCGAAAGCCGCATCGCTCCCGGATGTCTTGGCCATGGATCACGACGACCTTCGGCACCACCCGAATGTCGTCGGTTGGCTGAAAGACCCGCACGCTCCGCGTCTCATGGTTCCCTCCCAGCGGCCCGCATCCCGCGGCAGCGCACATCGCCGCGAGACACAGTGGGCGGACGCCACGCACCGCTCAGCCTCCAAGACGCTGCACGGCTTCTTTGGCGGCGCCGTGCTGAGGGTCAGCCTTCAGCACCTCTTTGTACTGCGACAGCGCCTCGTTCTTCTGCCCATTCTTCTCGTAGAGCTCGCCGAGTTTCATCCGGTAGATGGCAGCAGTGGCTGGAGGGAGCCCCCGTGCCCGAACGATCTCCTCGTACACAGCAATCTGTTCGGGCAGACGCCCTTCGGATTCGTACCGAGCAGCGATGTTCAGCCGGGCTGTCACGTCCTCCGGGTTTTCGCGCGCGATCCTGCGCTGGATCTCGAATGCCTCGTCTTTGCGATCGCAACGGGTCAGGATGCCTGCATAGGCCTGCAGGAATGTCTTGGGAACGCCGGACTTCTCAGATATCTTCTTGAGGTGCTCGAGCATCGCGTCGCGCTGGTCGGCCTTAAGCGAGGCCGTCTCGAACTTTGCCAGAGCGCTGGCGTTACCCGGCCGACGCTCGATCAGGCCCCGCAGATATGCCAGCCACGCGTCGCTGCGCTTCTCGGCCTCGTACACGGACTCGAGTTTGCCGATGGCTTCAGCGTTGTCGGGCTGCGCCTCCAGCGCACGCTCGTAGGAGGCTCGGGCCTCAGCATAGTTCTGCGCCTTCTGGTACGCCTCGCCGATCCTCACATGGATCCAGGCGTTATTGGGAGTCAGCGCTAGTGCTTTGGTGTACTCGGCGATAGCCTCTGCGGTTTTACCCTGCCCCTCCAGGAGATTGCCGAGGCTGGTGCGGAATGAAGCGTTGGTCGGATCCTTGTCGCACAGCCGCCGCCATTCGGCTATGGCCTCCTCGTGCTTGCCCTGCGCCGCAAGCAGCCGCGGGATGTTGCTCACGTAGAACGCGTCCTTCGGATCGTCGCGCTCGATCGCCCGGTACATAGCGATGGCCTCGTCGAGCTTGTTCTGGCGTTCCAGCATGCGCGCAACGCTGGCTCGAGGATAGGCCTCCTTGGGCGCCGCAGCCGACCAGGCGCGGTATTCCTGCTCGGCTTTGTCCCACTTCTGTTCGCGCTCGTAGATGCCGGCCAGGCTGGAGTAGGTCGAAGTATCCCTGGGATCGAGCTTCTTCACCTGGTCGAGAGCGGCGATGGCCTCGGCCGGCTTGTTCTGGCGCTGGTAGGCCAGCCCTATCATCCGGTAGGCCTCGGCGTTCTTGGGGTTAGCGGCAGCGAGCTTGCGATAGGCTTCAATGGCCTTGTCGTATTGCTGGCGTCCTTCGTAGACGCGACCGATGGCTCGGTAGGCATCGACGTTGTCCGGTTCAGCGGCAATGGCCCGCTTGAAGTGGGCGATCGCCTCGTCCGGTTTCTGCTGCGTCTCGCTGATCTTTCCCAGAGCCACATGCGGCGCGGCTTGCTTGGGGAAGCGTGCAGCCCACTGACGGTACACCCTGGCAGCGTCATCGAGCCGCGCCTGCTGTTCATACAGGTAGCCCAGACCGACGTAGACGTTCACCGGCGGCGATCCGGCCAGCGCCTTGCGGAACCGCGCCTCTGCCGCCTTCTGGTATTCGGTCTTGCGGGTCTTGTCCTCGGTCGCCTGCGCTGCCCAGGTCTCGGCTATGGCGGTGTCGATCTGCAGTTTGGCGTCGTTGGGGGCGAGGGCGAGGGCTGCCCTGAAGTGCACGACAGCCTGCGGGTAGTTGTGCAGCTCATAGTAGGCCCTGGCGAGGCCGAAGCGAGCCGCGATGAACCTCGGGTCGAGCTCAACGGCACGCAAGAAGCTGGAGACGGACGCGTTGAGCGCCTTGCGATCGCCGGTCCTGGCAGCAAGTGCTTGCCGGGCTGCGCCGAGTTGCTGATGCATGCCAGGGTCGGACGGCATGAGCTCTACGGCGCGCTCATGAGCCGCGATGGCTCCTTTGAGGTCGCCCTGCGCCTGCTTGATAGCGCCGAGCGCGGCATAGGCTTCAGCCATGTTCGGTTGGAGGCGTATTGCCTTCTGGAGCGCTGTGATCGCCTCGGCACGCCTGCCGACTGCGGCCAGGGTGACTCCAAGGTTGTACTGGATGGGGGCGCTATCCGGCGCATAGGATGCTGCCAGCCGGTACTGCTGCAGGGCGGCTTCGGTCTGGCGCATGGCGGCGTGGTAGCCCCCCAGGACGAAGCGCGCCTGACCATTCTTCGGGTCTAGCTGGACCGCGCGCCTTGCATGCCGATTGGCCTCGTCCAGTTTGCGTTGCTCGAGAGCGATCAGCGCCATCTGCACGGCTGGCGCCGGGTTCTTGGGCTCGACGCGTTCGGCCTTCTGGAGATAGACCATTGCGTTGGCCGGGCTGTTCTGCGCCCGGTAGAGCAGCGCAAGGTTCATCAGGGCCGGATATGCGTTCGGGTTTATCTCGAGTACCTTCTTA
>JAAYVH010000198.1 GCA_012517255.1 Chthonomonadales bacterium | reverse complement strand
TTGCTGGCTTCCTATGGCGCGCTTCGGCAGCGTCACGACCAGGATGCCGTTGGTGTAGCGAGCGGTGATGCCGTCGCGATGAATGCGAACGTCCGTCGGCAGCGTGATCTGCCGTTCGAACGGCCCGAAGTAGATCTCGAGCTGGTAACAGCGGACACGACCCTCGCGCTCGTCGTCGGTCTCGTGGCGATGGCCCGACACCGTCAGATAGCGGTCATCGGCAGAGAGATGAACGCGGAGCGACGCGCCGTCCACTCCGGCAAGCTCGACCTTAACCACGATGGATTCTGTGGTCTCGTGGAGATCTACGCGAGGTTGCCAGAACCGCTCCGGCGGCGGTACGCCCGTCAGAAAGGCACGCATAGCCTCGTCGGCAAGTCGTTGCATTTCGCTCTCCATCCGCCGCACGAGATCTGTATCAGCGCTGGTTGATAGCTCCATCGAAGGCCGCTCCCGGTTGGGTTCCGATTGACGCAGGCTAGTATGGCCCTCAGTGTGCGCGAACGTCAAGCGTGGGTTTACAGAGCAGGCACGGCTATCCCATAATGCACCCATCTCCCTGCAAGGACAGCGCCGTCATGTCATACACGATGCATGTCGTCTCTCACACCCACTGTGATCGCGAGTGGTACCAGCCCTTCGAGGTGTTCCGCTTGCGTCTGGTTGATCTGCTCGACCATCTCCTGGACATCCTGGACCACGATGAGACCTTTCGCCACTTCAGTCTTGACGCGCAGACCATAGTGCTCGAAGACTACCTGGCGATCCGACCTGGCGCCAGAGCGCGCATCGAGAAGCACGTTCGCGCCGGCAGGCTGGCCGTCGGTCCGTGGTACCAGCTCAACGATGAGTTCCTTGTGAGCGGCGAGGCAACCATCCGCAGTCTTTTGATCGGCTCACGCATTGCGGCATCGTTCGGAAAGTGTATGAAGGTGGGCTACCTGCCGGATCAGTTCGGCAACATCTCCCAGATGCCGCAGATTCTGCGCGGGTTCGGCATGGACAACGCGATCATGGGTCGCGGCAGACAACTGGTGAATCCCGAAGACAGGATGGAGTTCTGGTGGGTTGGTCCAGACGGATCGCGCGTACTCGCCTCGCTGATGGCCTATTGGTACAACAATGCCCAGTACATCCCCCAGGATGCTGACGCCGCGCTCGAGTTTGTGAACGGGCTCAGGGAGACGATGGCCCAGCGATCTGCCATCCATGACCTGCTGTTCATGAACGGTGTGGACCATCTGGAAGCGCAGCCGACCATCGGCCAGACCGTCGCCGCCGTTTCGGAGCTGCTCGCACGGTCTGGTTCGGCTGACCGCATCGTGCACAGCTCGCTGACCGCCTATGTCGAGGCGCTGCGCACGTCGGTCGGCGATACCGGCGCGTCGCTGCAGACGGTAGTCGGCGAACTGCGGCAGGATCGGGGCGGAGCCTGCCTGGCGGGCACGCTGTCATCGCGGAGCTACCTCAAGAGAGCCAACTTCGCCGCCCAGAACGCGCTGGAAGGGTATGCCGAGAGGCTGTGTGGGTTCGCCCGGCTGCAGGGCGCGTCGTACCCGGCGGAAGAGCTGCGCTACGCATGGAAGCTCCTCATGGAGAACCATCCGCACGACTCCATCTGCGGCTGCAGCGTGGATCAGGTCCACGACGAGATGATGCCCCGGTTTGATCGTGTGCGGCAGGTCGCCGGCGTAGTGCAGGAGAAGGCGCTCGATATGCTTACAGGGCGGGACCGGACGACAGGCGCCGTGGCGCTCCCATGCGATCTGTATGTCTTCAACACGCTGAACTGGCCACGAACCGATCCGGTCACGATAACGCTGGAGTTCCCTCTGGGACTCCCCGCACGCGGCGGGGCCGCCAGGGATCCGGCGGCGCTTGTGCGCGGTCTGCGTCTAGTAGGACCGGACGGATCGGAAACGCCGTTCGGGGTGACGCAGGACGAAACCGCCATCAATGCGGTACTGAATCCCCATGAACTGCCGCTCGATCAATGGGTCCAGAAAGTCACGATCGAGTTCGTCGCGGAGAACGTGCCGGCGTGCGGCTACGCGGTCTACCGCCTCGAGCCTGGCTTGAGCATGAGCGGTGGTGGTGAGGATGCGCGTCCCGCGGAGGACTTCTACGAGGAACCGACGCTCGAAGACGGCGGCGACGTCGGAGACGAGTACCTCTACCGCGCGCCGCTCAACGACGAAGTGGTGACTACCTGCCTTGCGTGTCTGGGGGACGGAGGTACATACCGATCGCCCGTTCGCCACACTGCCGTTAGGCGAACAGAGCTTGTGGTTCCGGAGTCAGCGACGCCTGCGGGGCGATCAGCCAGCATGACGCGCATTCCGGTGCGTCTGGAGCGCACGACATGGGCTGGAGTTCCACGCGTAGAGATGAGGCTCACGCTGACCAACACTGCACACGATCACAGGCTGCGAGCGCTGTTCGATGTGGCCGGGGAAGTCCATGCTGCGGCGCCGTTCGATGTGGTTCACCGGGGCAGGCCAGAGGCGCCATACGCTGAAGGAGCCGCGCCCTATCATCCCATGACGCTGTGGCTCGATACGCCCGGCGGCGATCTGCGAGGCCGAACCATCGTCGCGCCGGGAGTGTATGAGTATGAACCGTGCCGAAACGAGGATGGGAAGGTTGATCGGGTGGCACTAACGCTGCTGCGATGCGTGGGGCAGCTCAGCGGGCGCGGAGACGGTCCCGGCATCGCGACGCCCGGGGCACAGTGCCCGGGCGAGCACTCGTTCGATCTGGCTGTGGCCGAGCATGATGGCGACTGGAAGGAGGCCAGGGTCTGGAAACAGGCCCTGCAGTTCGCGACGCCGCTCGTGGCGGTACAGGCGCCGCGCAACGACGATGCACGGGAATCTCGCTCGTATGTGCAGATCGAGCCCGATGCGCTGGTTCTCAGCGCCGTCAAGCGAGCCGAGGACCGTGATACGCTCATTGTTCGCTTCTTCAACATCACGGATGAGCCCATACACCATGCACGCGTGGCTGCCGAGGCGGCTACGGCTTGGCGTGTCACCAACCTGAATGAGGAGCCTCAGGGCGACTGGAACGATGGTTCCGAGCTCACGCTGGACGTCGGGCCGAAGCAGATCGTGACGGTTGAGTTCCGCGTATGAGCGTACGGATCACCGATGTCCGGGTCATCGTGACCTGCCCGGGGCGCAACTATGTGTTTCTGAAGGTCATGACGAGCGAACCAGGGCTGTACGGCGTCGGAGACGCGACGCTGAACGGCCGCGAGCTTGCCGTTGCGTCGGCCCTGCGAGATCACATCGCGCCCCTGCTGATCGGACGTGACCCGGATCGCATCGAGGATACCTGGCAGCTCCTCTTTCGAGGCACCTACTGGCGTGGCGGCCCGGTACTGCAGACGGCGCTGGCTGGCGTTGATCTGGCCTTGTGGGATATCAAGGGCAAGCGTGCCGGGCTTCCGGTCTGTTCGCTTCTCGGCGGGAAGACGCGCGAGTGCGCCCTTGCCTATACCCATGCCGGAGGACGGGACTTCGAGGAAGTCTCGGATCAAGTTCGACAGGCAGTCGAGCGCGGCTTCCGTGTTGTCCGCGCCCAGACGGCCATACCGGGAGCAAAGGGAACCTACGGAGCCGGCGGCGCTTCCGAGGCTGCATCCGCAACGTGGCCTTCACCGGACGGCGGCGCCATGCCCTTTGTCGAGACAGGCTGGGACAGCTCACGGTATCTGCGGACCATCCCGAGGCTGTTTGATCATCTTCGCAACGCTCTCGGCGACGACGTGGAGTTGCTCCATGATGTTCATGAGCGGCTGAGCCCGATCGAGGCCTGCCGTCTTGCGGCTGATCTCGAACCGTATCGGCTGTTCTTTCTGGAGGATCCGCTCAGGCCCGAGCATGCAGACAGCTTTCGCGTCTTGCGAGGATCCTCGACCACGCCGATAGCCATGGGCGAGCTCTTCACCAGCAAGTACGAGTGCCTCTCGCTCGTTACGGAACAGCTCATTGACTACATACGGTGCGACATCGGGCATATCGGCGGCATCACCGAAGCTCGAAAGATCGCCGCAATCTGCGAACCGTTCCAGGTCCGTACCGCCTGGCACGGTCCCGGAGACATCGGGCCTCCGACGCATGCGGCGAATGTGCATCTTGACTGCGCGATACCGAACTTCGGCGTACAGGAGATGACGTTCTTTCCGGACGCGGTTCACGAAGTATGTCCGGGAGCTCCTGAGTACCGAGATGGCGCGCTCTGGCCGTCGGATGCGCCCGGACTGGGCGTTGACCTCAACGAGGAGGTCGCTGCACGGCACCCGTATAGAAGGGGCTATCTTCCGATCGTCCGCAAGCCGGATGGGAGCCTTCAGGACTGGTAGGGGAGGACCAGCATGCGCGTGGTTTTGTTCTGTGATATGGAGGGTGTCTGCGGGATCCAGTCGTGGGAGCAGACGGGCGGTTCGTCGCCGCTGTACCAGGAGGGGCGCGAGCTGTACACCGAAGAGGTGAATGCCGCCGTTCGCGGTTGCCTCGCAGGCGGGGCGGCCTCGGTGGTAGCGCAGGATGGCCATGGCGGCGCCTATCCCGGTGGGCGCGCGTTCATGAACTGGATTCCATCCCTGCTTGCGGCTGGCGCCGAGTATGTGCGCGGCTATCGCTGGTCCTCGTACGTCGAGCCCCTCGAGAAGGGGGAGTGCGATGTGATCGGTTTCGTCGGCGCTCACGCTCGCGCAGGGCTGGAGAATGCGGTGCTCAGCCACACGGTGAATGCTGACGGCTGGTATTCGGTCTCAATGAATGGTCAGGAGATCAGCGAGTCCGCCATCATAGCCGCCATTGCCGGCAGCTTCGGCGTTCCCGTCGGCGCTATCGCCGGCGACGCTGCCGCGTGCGATGAGCTTTCAGCGTTTCTTGGGAGCGACATACCTTGTGCCCGCGTGAAGATGGGCCTTGGGAGGTATGCCGTCAGGATGCTTGCGCCAGTGGCTGCGAGGGCGCTGGTCGAGGAGACCTTCAGAACCGCTATGCGAAGCCGCGAACGATGGGCGCCGCCGTACACGACGCGGGATACCGTGGTGATTCGCGTCGAGCTTGCATCACCGGACCGTGCCCGACCGATGGCAGAATATGAGGGCGTCACACTCGTAGGGCCGCGAACCGTCGAGGTCGAGGGAAGAACATTCTACGAGGCGTGGCGAAAGCTGTGGCGACCGTGGTCATGACATCAATGCTTCTGGTGGCGGTTGCGTGCTCGGCCATCTCCTCGGAAGGAGAACCGCGCGACGCCACTCCTCGACGCATGGAGTATCGGGCCGCAGTCAGGCAGTGCCTGGACAATCTGCTCCGTCACGGCACGGATCGCTACGGGCCGCTGGCCACGCCTATGATCATGAGCGTCATTGACACGCGCACGAACGAAGCCCCCCGTGAGCCCGAACTGCTGGAGGCCATGATACGCACAGAGGAGAGGCCTGGACGCCGCAATCCGGGCGGATGCGACCTCTGGGACGACCAGCCTCTACTGCGCACCATGTATGCGATGTCCCGGCTGACGAGAGATCTCCGCTACGAGCGAGCTGCAGACGCCTACGCGGCGGCTTTCATGGAGCGGGCGCAGCATCGCAACGGTCTCTTTGCGTGGGGCTCTCACCTGTACTATGACGCGTACGCCGATGCGGTCGCGGACGACCATGCCGGACGCGTCCATGAGATTCTGATCCTCCATCCGCTGTGGGATCGGCTCTGGAAGCTCAACCGCAAGGCCGTTCAGCGGGAGATCGAGGCCATCTGGGAGTGGCACATCGTGGACAAGGGGACCGGCCAGCACAATCGGCACGACGACAAGCAGGTGGGTTGCGACTTCGCCTTTTCTGGCGGCTCGTTCACACTGGCGTTCGCATTCCTGCACAAAGCCACCGGCGACCCCATCTGGCTCGACCGAGCGCGTCTCGTGGCGGACTGGCACTGGCGGCACCGCAACGCTGAGACGAATCTGACTGTCGACGCCCCGTCAACGAAGCCCCGCTATGATGCGACCCACTGCTTCACGACGGTTCCCGGGCCCCACGCCGCCGCTCTGCTTCGCGCCTATGAGATCACGCACGACACCCGACTGAGGGATATTGCGCTTGCCTACATCCGCGCGTACCTTCGGTACGGATGGGACAGCGAGGCTGGCACGTTCTATGCGGCGCTCAAGCCCGACGGCACGCCTGTGCGGGACCAACCGCAGGGGAAAGGTTACGACCGATGGATGCCGTCGGGGTATGTGGACATCTGGCCGACCACGATGTACTCCTACGAGTTTCCCCTCGTGGCGGCTCAGGCATGTATGTATGCCTATGAGCTGACCGGCGACCCTTTGTTCCTGGATGGCGCGCGCAAGTGGGGGCAGGCGATCCGCAAGGACATGCCTCCGCAGATCGGCAGGCGCTGGCGAACGGAGGCCAGAGCCCTGTTTCCGCATGATGCGGCCCAGGATGGCGCATACGCCGATGGCTACGGGCGGGCCATCTCGTTCTTCGTACGCCTCTACCGCGCCACACGTGACCAAGCGGACCTCTCCATGGCGGTCCGCCTTGCCGATGAAGCCATGGAGAAGCTGCGCAAGAACGGGTGGTTCGTTGGACACCCGGCGAAGCCATACTACGAGGCCACGGACGGCGTCGGCACCCTGTTGTACGCGCTGCTGGAGCTGTCCGAGCTGCCGCGGCGCATGCCGCCAAATCTGTGACGACGCTCGAACGTACGTTTTGCCATTGCTCGGGTATTGGCCCGACGACGGAGGTACGGCTGTGGCAGTCGTCCGTGCAGACGTGGGGCGACGTTCTCGCGGGAAGGGCTGCCGACGTGCTGTCCTCGGGACTTGCGGCGCGGCTCGAGATGACGATCGCAGAGTCGCAGATCAGGATGTCGCGGGAAGATGCGCGGTGGTTCGCATCGGTCGTGCCTCGATCCGAGCACTGGCGCGCCGCCGATGCATTCGGCCAACGAGTGGCGTTCCTTGACATCGAGACGACCGGTTCATTTGGCGAGGACCTCACTACGGTCGTCGGCATCCACGACGGCGAGAGACTCCACCAGTTCGTGCGCCACGAGAACCTGCGCGACTGGCTCGATCTGATCACGGACCGAACGTTGCTGGTGACATTCTCCGGTTCGAGTTTCGACCTCCCGTTCTTGCGGCGGGAGTTCGGCGTGCCTCTGGATGTCCTCCATATTGATCTCTGCCCGCTCCTTCGGCGGCTTGGCTACAAGGGAGGGCTGAAAGCGGTCGAACAGCAGCTAGGAGTGGTGCGTCCAGACGAGACCGCAGGGCTGTCCGGCTTCGATGCCGTCCGGTTGTGGTTCGACTGGGAGCGCAACGACAACGAGCAGTCGCTGAGAACGCTGCTTGCTTATAACGCTGAGGATGTCCTCAATATGCGCCATCTGCTTGCGTTCGCGCTGGAACGGATGCGCGAGCGGCTATGGGGCGTCTGACGGGGACTACGTAAGCCGACCGCGTGCGGCTACCGGCCACGTCTCAACGACCGTGTCGCCGTTCGCTGCGTGCAGAACGTCATGGCAGTTGACGCATGTGCAGGCATGTGCCGGAACGATGCGCACTCGGTCGCCGACTCGCAGCGCTCCCGGCGAATGGCTCAGGTCGAGATGGCCGTGCTCCTCGCTGCACCAATCCATGGTCACGTCGGGAAGATCCCGCACGTATCCGTGTTTGCCGTCGGGATCCTTGTCGCCGGACAGGGCCTTGGAGCCGGCATCTACGAAAGCGTCCGATGGTGTTGGCGTCGCGATGACGGTGGCCATGACGGTCAGGGCGCATGCGTCTGCTGACGCACCGAGTCGCACCTGCGTGGCATCGTAAAACACGTAGTTCCCGGGACGGATCTCGGTGACGGATGGAACTGCAGCCATTACCGACGCCGAGGGGGTCGAGCCCACGCTGATGGTGTCGGTCCCGCAGACTTCTGCATAATCCCGCATGGAAGACGCCACCGACTGACAGAGCTCCTGCAGGCGATAGGCGGCCGCTTTGTAGACATGACCTTCATGCGTGTAGACGCCGCGAACCTCGAGGCCGGGCACGCTGCGGCACTGATACGCCAGCAGACCAGCCTGAGAGAGAGCGCGTACGCCGGTCCGATGATGTCCCGTATCAACCTCGATGTAAACGCCGATCGTCCTCGGAGCTGCTGCAGCAGCCCGCTTCATGCCTTCCAGCACGGCTTCGCTGTCGAGACCGACCGTGACATCCGCCGAAGCGACAAGGTGGGCCAATCGCTCCAGCTTATCGGACCCGACGATCAGATTCGCCACGAATATGTCGTCGAAGCCGGCGTTCGCGAAGACCTCGGCCTCGCCAAGCTTGGCTACGGTAACGCCGCGAGCCCCGCGGAGCGCCTGCATCCTCGCAATCTCGATACATTTGTGGGTCTTGAGATGAGGCCGTAGACGCTTGCCGGACGCCGAGGCGATGCGGGCCATGGCGTCCAGATTGGCTTCTAGGCGGTCCGCATCCACTACCGCGCAGGGCGTAGGAAGATCGCGGAGCGTCATTGCCATAGCCTTGCTGCGAGGAAGGTGAACTGGACCAGGATGATCTTGGCAATGATGGCGACGGGGTAGATGCTGGCGAAAGCGAGCGGCGCGGCGTCGGAGTGTGCGAGGGAAGTAGCGGCGTTGAGTGCGGGCGGATTGGTCATCGTACCGCTCAGCGTCCCGGCGCTCGCCAGCACGTTCCATCGAAAGGCTCTATGGGTCAGCGCCAGAGTGACCAGTGCGGTGACGCAGGTGACAGCCGCGCCCGCGAGCAGAGCCTGGATGCCGGCAATACGCAGCACTTCCATGAACTGACGTCCGGCCTCGAGACCTGCCCCGGCGAGGAATATGACCAGTCCGATCTCACGTGCAAAGAGGATCACCGGCTCGGGAACGAACACCCTGAAGGGACCCAGTCGGCGAGCATGTCCGAGCAGAAGCCCGACGATGAATGCGCCGCCGCCCAGGCCGAGTTTGCCCTGGACGCCGCCAAACAGCGGAATCGGGATCATGCCGATAACGGCTCCGAGGCACACTCCGACGGCGAATGAGAGGAGGCTTGTCTCGGATAGCCGACGCTGTTCAGAGCCGACGTATTCCCCGAAGCGGCGGACGACCTCGGGATTGCCGACGACGCGCAACGCATCGCCGGGTTCCAGAACAAGCGCCGGATCAGGCAGCAGCTCGATGCCCTGGCGGCGGACCCTGGTAACGATGACGTCCGCAAAGGCGCCGGTGAGAGCCTGCCCCAGGGGACGGTCAACGACACTCGGTGAGGATACGACGGCGACCTCGCTGGTTACACGACCCGAAGCGTCTTCCATCGAGACATCGTCGGCCGAGCGGCCGAGTATGCTCTGCAGCTTCGCCAGCTCCGTCTCTGGCCCCACGGCGAGGACCGCGTCGTGGAGCTCAAGCGCCATTTCCGGAAGTGCTGGGTAGACGACGCCCTCGCGCTTAATGCGTGAGATCGTCGCTCGCGTCAGGCCCTGACGATGAAACTCTGCCACGCTGGACCCGGCTATATTGGGATTGGTGATCCAGAACGAACGCGACTGGATGGCTGGCTGGCGCTCGGACGCCTCCCTGGCGGCATGACGTGCAGCGTCTTCGGGAGATTGGCGAACCAGTCGAGGGAGCAACTGGACAAGAACAACGATGACGATGGCGCTGAACGGATAGGCCAGACCGTGACCCACAGAGACCTCTGCTGCCGACGACGGCGCCAGCCGTTGCACGACGTCCCGACCGGCGGCCAATGCAGGAGTGTTGGTGAGGGCTCCGGTGAAGAGGCCGGCCGTAAGCGACGGACTGAGCTTTAGGAGATGGCCAAGCACGACGGCTGTCACAGCGCCGGCTCCAATTGAGCCGAGACCGATCATGAGATACGCCTTCACGCGGCTTCTGAACATGGGCACGAAGCGCGGACCGGCATGCAGTCCGACCGCATAGACGAATAGCAGGAGCCCCAGTTCCGTGAGCGTGGGCGGCAACGAAAGGACGGCGGGCCGGGCGCTTAGAACGTCCTCCGGGACGGACTGACGCATGTGCCCGACGACGAGCCCGGCAAAGAGAACACCCGCTGAACCGAGGCTGACGCCGCGTATCTGCAGGCTGCCGAGCCAGAGCCCGAGGGCGATCACGACGAAGAGCGTGACAAACGGCTGGGAGAGTATGTCGTAGAGGCCTGGCAAGGTTGGGTACCTGCCGAGTATACACCGCAACCGTGCGATCTAGCGACCGATCCTCACGGCGTAGACGTTCGCATCCTTGAGATGGAACCGCAGTCGGATCGGTCCGGCGGGGGCATCGCCCAGCGTCCGGCCCTTCCAGCGCGCGACGGCGTCCAGTTCATCGCCGAACAGCGGTTCGAAGTCCGATGCGCCGAAACCCGCGATGGGCTGCCCCGTCTCCGACAGGATCTCGACGACTACCGATCCGGCAGCCGAGGTCGCGTAGTTGATGTGGAGGTCCTTGCCCGAATGGACGAGCGGCTGCGTGGTGGCAGTGCCGCCCTGAGCGCCTGCATAGATGCTCGCGAAGCGATTGCGCGGAACGGTAACGCGTCGGAGGCGGCAGTCCGGCCAGTCATAGTGCTCGCTGACGTACATCGAGAACTCGTCACCCGTTTCGATGATGCCCCATGCGGGCATGTTGCTCCGCTGCGTCCAGTTGCGCTGGTCGAGCCCGGGCCGAAGCCAGGCTTCGAGAAACGCGCGATTCCAGAGGACGCCGTCCCTGCTGGTCATGAAGACCGCATCCGAAACTCCGGGTTCCTGGTAGCCGGCGAGCTTGGTACGCTCGGGCACGAATCGCTTGGGAAACGAAAGAAGGATGTGCTCGGCGCCCGGATGGGGCACGGTGGCGTTTGTGTAGAAGTGCTCCAGGGGCGCATCGTCGGCATACCGATTCATGATCGGTTCTGTCCAGGTGATGAAGTCCTTCGACACGGCGCTCTGGATGGCGCGAACGCCGGCGTAGCCTCCTCCCGTCCATGCGCGGGAATAGCACCGGTAGACTCCCGCGACGCTGTCCCAGAAGGCGATGTTGAGCGAGTCGAACGCGCCTTTGGTCATGACGGGCTGGTCCTGCAGCTTCGTCCAGTGAACCCCGTCCGATGAGGCGAACGCGAAGAGCCGGCTGTCGAGCCCGGCGACTGCCTTGTAGCGTTGCTCGGGCGGGCAGCCTAGCCTTGTGTCGAGCATGGGCGCGAAGTTGTGCGCTTCGATGCCGCGGTACACGATGTTGTTATCTCGGGAACCCTCAAACTCGTAGAGACCCAGCTTGGGCCGCTCGAAATGGATACCGTCGGCGCTCTCGACGTAGCATGTCACCTGCTCGGCTGCCATATCCTCAGGACAGTGTCCACGGTAGTACATGCGCACGCGGTCGCCGTCGCGGAATACGGTGAAGTAGGCGCTGGCGGGTCCTTCCCACGGGCGG
>JAAYVH010000197.1 GCA_012517255.1 Chthonomonadales bacterium | reverse complement strand
CGCGTCATCGTCAAGGACAACGTGTATGCCGACACCAAGTGACGCGCAGTCGACGCGTCATTGCGTCGCTGCGCCCGCGATGACGTGGAGTGTGAAGGGCGTGCATAGTGATGGAACGAGGCGCGGCCAACCCGGCCCTGCAGGCCGGGCTGAACACTGGCGGCCCTTCAGGCCGCTTCGCGCGGCGCACACACGTCATTGCGAGCGAAGCGAAGCAATCCCGAGGGCGTTCGGATGTCTCTTCTGGCGATGCCGATATGCCGATCGGCGTGAGCTGTTCGGGATCGCTTCGCTGCGCTCGCGATGACGTGGGGTGCGCAGGGTGCAAGTGAACTGCTCGGGATTGCGTCGCTGTGGCAGCGATGACGTGGGGTGTGCAGGGCGTGGATGGATGCCCGGAGGTATCGCCGTTACCGCGCGGCGATGTGCAGGATGCCCCAGAGTTCCAGTGTCGGCACGCGCACCGTGCCGTTGACGATGGGAGCTGTGTGGGGCGCGTGCCCGGGCCGGATCAGAACGCACTGCTTGGCGCAGTCGAGGCCGAGACGCTTGAGGTCGAGCGTCACAGTAAGGCCTTTGAGCGGCGCTACATCGTCTTTCGCAGCATCGTAGGCGTAGTTCAGGAGATGTACCACGGCCGATCCCTTCCTCGTGCGCGCCAATACCCGTACAGGACCGTCGGACTCGACGGAGGCGATCGGCCTGAGCGCCGCGATGGCCTGATCCACGTCAGCGAACGTCGGGATGCGTCCTGTGCGAATGCCGCCGCTCAGTATCCGAGCATCAGCAGGATCGAGATCGTCGAGATTGCACGTGACGATCGGGGTCGAGCCGCGAAGCTCGGCAGGCGACAGGCGTTTGGGCACGATGCGATCCCCGGCAAGCAAGACCCTATAGGAGAGGTTGGCGGCGCTCAACTTACGCCCCTTCTCCATCCATTCGCCGGGATTGCGCATGAACGCCCGGTATGGCATGACGATGCGCACGTCGGCAAGAGTTTCGTATCCGTCGAAGAGAGCCGCGTTTTCGCGGACGAACCGGTAGAGTGGCGCAAATCGCTCCGTTGGGCCGTCGTACCAGTGCGTGCCCTTCTCTTCGGTGTAGCACCACTGTCGGTGCGGGGCCATGAGCCTATGGCCCGCGGCATAGGAGAGGGCGATCCAGCATCGCACCAGCCCGTGCAGGTTGTGTTCCTTGATGTAGGCCCAGTCCCATCCGCTGGCGGTTGACGCATACGGGCGCCCCACAGCCTCGGCAATCCGATAGGCAAGCATGGGGTCGTCGCTGGGCTTGCGGCTCGACGCATGATGGTCGGTCTCTGCCGAGAACATGTCGAGCGCCTGATAGTCCGCAAGATGACGCCCCCAGAGAAGCCCGGCGTTGGCTCCCACCGGCACGGGCTTGCCCGCGGTTCTCGCGGCGAGATCCCGGAGCTCCATCATGAAGGCTGCGGCGGCCCGTGTTTGGTACGCCTCAAACTCAGGCCATAGCGGATGCTGCGTGACCTTCCGATCGGCTCCGGCTTCCAGCCATCGTCTGGCTTCGGCTCGGAAATCGTAGGATGCGGCATCCGCGATGCCCAGGCGCTCGCGCTCCCGTTGGGGCAGCGCCGCAAGGTGAGCCCGGAATCCTTCGATGCACCGGTCGCAGAAGCAGATGCCGAGCCACAGGCCGCCCGACGTGCCCAGATGGTCATCCACATGCAGGCCGTCGGCTCCGGCCTTGATGGTCTCCACCACGCGGTCGCGGACGAAATCGCGCATGCGGGGCTGATTCGTGCAGCACCACCAGTAGGGGATGCCCTTGTGCTGATGGTCGGTCAGCCAGGGCACCTTCACCGGCTCGACGTGCACGTCGCGGCACAGACCTTGCTCGTAGGTGGCCGGATCGCGCTCGTAGTAGGCGGCGAACTCGGTCACCATGCCGACGCTGCCGAACCACCGAACGCCTTCGGCCTCGGCGCGCGCAGCCTGCGTCGGCTTGCCGCCCCACGCGAGGACGGTGGCTCCGTAGGCTCGATAGACATCACGTCCGCCGTGGTACATGAACACCACGTCAGAATGCTTCAGAACGGGCATCGGCGCCGAGGCGACCGAGACGAAGGCCAGCGCGAGCGAGAGGAACATCTTCGATACTCCTTGGGACAGCGAGTCGGCCTCATCGGTCCGACGTGCATGCCGTTAGCGCCCTCGGCGGGTCAGCGCGAAGTTGCGGAACGTGGCCGCGTAGGGTCGCTTGGTGCCGGGCGCAATGGCGCCAAAGCCGACCTTCGGTAGGGCCAATCGTGCTTCGCGCGAGCTACCGAGCGGGGTCCAACGCCCCCCAGCGCCCACGATGAAGCTCCACACGTCGCCGCGACGGACCAGCCTGAGGCTGACTGACGAACCGAGGCTGTTGGGAACCAGCAGTTCCTCGTAGATGCCGTTCAGCTCAACGGCGGCACTGAACTTCGGTCCGTCGGCATACAGCATGCCGAGGCGCACATAGTTGCCGGCGTCCTGCCATGCTATCACGAAGCACTGCTCATAGTTGCCTTCGAGCGCAGCCTCGGCATCAACGCCGACGTCGAAGTCGCCTGCAACCGGACCCTGCAAGAACAGATTGCGATAGTCGCAGCGCTGCTTCCACATGTCGCCGTCGAGGGCGGTCACCACGACCCTGCCGGGCTCCTTGCGCCAGTGGTCGGGGCTTTCGTCCACGATCATCCACAGCGAACGGTCGAGCTGATCGCCGCCGAAGCTGTCGCTCCGGGGCTCGCGCGGCTCTGGGACTCCCGACGGCGCTCGTTGCGGCGCGATGGACAGCGGCTCGATGCGCAGCTCCTCCAGTCCTCCCAGGCTCGTCGTGAGATGCGCTCGGCTCAAGGCGAGCTGCCGGGCGTAGCCCTCGGGATGGAGATGCACATGCATGTAGGCCCAGGTCTCCTTCCCGTCGGGAGACGCGATCAGGCCGGCGCATCCCGGACCGGCCAGTCCCGGCGCCTGCCGGACCACGGGCCCTTCGGTGCGCTTTCGCCATGGGCCGAGGGGCGACTCGGCGGTTGCGTAGCCCATGCCGTAGGCGGGGTTGCGGAAGTCGTTGATGGAGAACATCATGCAGTAGGTCGAGCCCCGTTTCCACACATGGGCCCCTTCGTTGACCGGGTCTACCTCCCAGGGCTGATCGGGCTCGAGAAGGAGCTTCGGCTCATCGGCAAGGCTCAGCCGGTCGGGCGTCAGGCGCGCTCCCCAGATGGTGTTGCGACCCTGAAACGCGTCGGTGAAATAGAGGTAGGCCGTGCCGTCGCCGTCTTCGAAGACGAACGCGTCTATGGCATCCCCTCGGCCCGGCCAGTCGAACATCGGGGCCTTCACGTCGGTGAAGGGGCCGACCGGCGAGGCGCTGCGTGCCACACAGATGCGCCCGATGTCCTTGCCGTCCACCTTGCGGAACGCGCCGTAGTGCATCAGGTAGGCGTCGCCGAAGCGGCGGACATCGGGGCCCCAGAACCAGTGGGTCCCCCATCCCTCGGGCGTCTTCCGGAAGGCCCATCCGCGGTACTGCCATCGGACCATGTCCGGCGATGACCACACGGGCATGCCTTCGTTGGCGTCCTCGGGCATGGAGGCCGTGCCGTACAGGTAGTAGGTGGCGTCGGCGCGGATCATGCAGGGATCGGCGATCTTGACATCCAGCGGATTCGTGAACAGGGGACCTCGGTCGGACAGACGCTGGCCGCGGGCGCGCATGGCCGATGCGCCGACCGATGCCGCTCCTGCTGCCGCCAGAAGGCTCCGACGGGTGAACCTGAAAGTCATCGTGGCAGAACTCCGGTATGGGATGTGATGGTCAGATTCGTCCCCCGCACCGGAGTTCCCTGCGCCGCGCGGCTCTACTGTGGGATGGCGGTCTCGCTCTGGTTAGGCGCCTCTATCACCCGCTGCAGCGCGCGCAGGGCGTGGTTGCCCGTGTCGGCAACGAGCAGGCTGCCGCCCTCTTTGAACGATATCATGCCCGGGGAGCTCAGACGCCCCGCCATACCATCAACGAAGCCGGAGCCGAGACTGCCCATGAGCTCGTGACGCACGAGCCCACGGTTGATGCGCGAGATGACGCTGGACGTTTGCTCGCTCACGTAGATGTTGCCGGCCGCATCCAGATCGACGCCGACCGGTCCGTTGAGCGCCACGCCCAGAGTGGACACGCTCATCATCTGCGCACCGACATCCTGCAGCACGCGAATGCGTCCGTTATTGGAGTCGGCCACGTAGAGGGCGCCATCCGGCGCGGACGCCATGTGCACAGGTTGGTTGAAGCGCGCAACCGAGCCGGCGCCGTCCACAAAGCCGCTGACGCCGAGGCTTCCCGCCACCGTGGTGACCGTGTAGGCCGCCGGTGAGCGAGGATCGGCGCCTGCGCGCAGAGTCAGGCGACGTACCGCGTGGTTGAGCGAGTCCGCTACATAGATCACGCCCCCGTCGGTCACCTCAACCCCCATAGGGGTGTTGAAGAGAGCCGTTGCGCCGGTGCCGTCGGACGCGCCCTGCGACGAGCCGGCAATGGTGGCGACGAGACCGTTGGGCCATACCCGCCGGATGCGGTGGTTGCCGCTGTCCGCCACGATGAGGGAGCCGTCGGACGCCAACGCAATGCCCACGGGGGTCGAGAATGCGGCCGCTCCCGCCATGCCGTCGGCAAAGCCCGGAACCGCGGAGCCGGCGAGCGTCGTGACGCGGCCTGCCTGATCGATGGCCCGAATCCGGTGTGCATCGGTGAATACCGCGCGAACCGCTCCGCCCGACGTGGCGTAATAGGCGCCCGCCAGTCGGGCAGGGACCGCGGCAACTCCGCTCGGCGAGGCGAGACGCGCCATCTTGCCCGGGCCGTCGTTGCCGCCGGCCACGCCGTTACCGGCGAGCGTCGTCAGCGTGCACGCATCGCGCGCAGGCAGATTCACGATCTCCGAATCCGTCTCGATGGAGGCATAGAACGAGAAGCCAGAAGCTGTGTGAGGAACATAGAACTGAAGGTAGGTCTCGTATCCGGTCTGGCCTCGTGTCATGGTCCTTCGCCACGCGTTCTGGTTGGGGACCTCGTCGTCGTACGTGATGAGGCGGACCGTATCCGATCCTGTGCCTGCTGTGCCTCCGTGGTGCAGTTCGCCGGATGGGATGGAGACCTCGCGGATGCAGAAGTTGTTGGCGTCGGAGACATACGCAGTTGTCGCGTTGCCGCCCGTGGATACCATGGCGATGCCGCTTAAGCCCCAGAACCGGGCCGTATAGCCGTCGCCGTCCGAGAAGCCCTGCGCCGTGTCGCCGGCGATCGTCGTGACCTGGTAGTTGCCGGCCTGAGTCGGTTCGCTTCCGCCACGCCAGACGACAGCCCGAAGCGCATTGCCATCGGCGACAAGGGCGAACAGCCCTGATGTCGCTGACCATGAGGCGCAGACGGCATCGGGAAAGACAAACCGCGCCGCCGAGCCCGGGCCATCCACGAGACCCGAGGAACCGGTTCCCGCGATAGTCGAGACGCGGGCCAGTCCCGGCTGGGGCGTGTCAATGCGCCGCACGCGCCCGTTGCCGGAGTCGGCGACCAGCAGGAGATCCGTGCCGGCCCCCTCCACCAGTGCAAGTCCATAGGGGTCGCTGAATAGCGCCGCGGTCCCCGTTCCGTCGGCATAGCCTGCAGTGAATGCGGTGCCGGCGATGGTGGTCACCTCATACGAGGAAGCGCGGTCACGCGGACCGGACCCCAGGTAGGCAATGCGCCGGATGGTATGGCCCGTGCGTTCGCAGACGTAGATGCGGTCGCCATCGGAGGAGACGGCGACACCCGAGGGATACGCGAACTTCGCGACCGAACCGTTGCCGTCCTGGACGCCGTAGGCGCCGGTTCCCGCGATGGTCGTCACCTGACCGAGCGGGGTGATGCGGCGGATCTGAAAGCCGTAGTCATCGGCCACATAGACGTTGCCGGATGCATCCGTGGCGACGCCGTGGGGTCCCATGAAGGCGGCCCCCGAACCGGTGCCGTCGGTGCGGCCCGACACGCCGGGGGAGCCGGCAAGCGTGCTGACCATGCCGTCGAGCTGCATCGCGCGGATGGTCGGTCCGTTCAAGTCGCCTATGCACAGGGTCCCGGAATGGGCGCCCTGGCCGAGGGCAAGACCGGCCGGGTAGCGGAACGCGGCGGCCGAGCCAGACCCGTCGGAATCGCCGGGACTGCCGCTGCCTGCACGGGTTCGAACTCGCACGCGAATGCGCACATCGGAATCATCGGAGTCGCGGAGGTCCGAGACCACCAGGCGTACCGGATAGGAGCCCCACGGCTGGCCCGACTTGTCCTGAGCTGTGACGCGGATGACACGCTGACCCGAGTCGCCGGGCGTCACGATCAGGTCGGAGCTGGAGAAGACCACCGAACCGCCCTCGTACACCGCTCGGCCTGAGGGCTGAGTGACGGTTACTTTGCCAGTCCGCACATCCACATCGAACCGGGCGCGTCCGGTCGCCTGGGATGTGCCCGAGGAAGTCGCCTGACGCCCGCCTCCGCCACACCCGGGCAGGATGAGCGCGAACGCCAGCAGTGCAAGGACGCTCTTGCTGTTCATGGCGTGTACCTCCTTTGGAGATCACAGCAATGGCGTATCCTCGTTTGGCCGGGGGCGTCTGTTGCCCCCAGAGCCGTCAGCGCCTGTTAAGTACGACCAACGGCCATCCGAAACCTGCTTAGGTCGGCAAGATCGGTATACTGCGAACGGACGTGCGATAACCGCTTGGGAGGTTCTTCTTGGCGGACTTCTTGCAGGGTTTTAGCCCGGTAGTTCAGGCCCTCATCGGCACGCTGTTCACATGGGGCGTGACGGCGTTCGGCGCCGGTCTGGTGTTCTTCACGCGGTCGGTGAACAAGAAGCTCATGGATTCCATGCTCGGGTACGCGGCCGGTGTCATGATCGCCGCAAGCTTCTGGTCCCTCCTTGCCCCTGCCATCGCCATGTCGGAGGAGATGGGCAAGAATGCCTGGCTGACCGCGGTGATCGGCTTCCTCGGCGGCGGAATCTTCATGCGCCTCACCGACCGGCTGCTTCCCCATGTGCATCCGAGCCTGAGCATGGACCACAGCGAGGGCGTCAAGACCTCATGGCAGAGGAGCACTCTTCTGGTTGTGGCGATCACCATGCACAACATTCCCGAAGGACTCGCCGTCGGGGTGGCGTTCGGCGCGGTAGCTGCAGGTCTCCCCTCTGCCACCATCGGCGGGGCCATAGCTCTGGCCATCGGCATCGGACTGCAGAACTTCCCCGAGGGCGCTGCGGTCTCCTTGCCGCTGCGTCGCGAAGGGATGGGCCGCTGGCGGAGCTTCGTCCTGGGGCAGGCCTCGGGCATGGTGGAGCCCGTCGCCGGCGTTCTGGGAGCGGTGTTCGTGCTCAAGATGATCCATATTCTGCCCTATGCGCTGGCGTTCGCGGCCGGAGCCATGATCTACGTCGTTGTCGAGGAGCTCATACCGGAATCTCAGCGCACGGAAGCGCACATTGACGTCGTGACGATGGCGACGATGGCCGGTTTCGCGACCATGATGCTGCTGGACGTCGCTCTGGGATAGCATCGGCAGACTGAGACCGGGCAAGCCGGGCACGACAAGGGGGTTGGCATGGTCACCATTGACGGAAGCGCCGTGCGCGTGGAAACCCGCACGCAGTCGGCGACGTTCGACAGAGGGTTCCTGACGAGACTGGTCAGCAAGCTCGACGGGAGCGTGCCCATCAACGCAACCGACCTGCCGGCTTCACCGCTTCAGCTGGTCTATGCGGGGCAGGGCTCGGTGGATGTACTCGGGGCGCTGGCCGGCGAGGTCATGGCCCTTCCTCTCTCGCCCACGCGCGCCGAGGTCCGCCTGCGGGGCTGGGACGCCGACGGTCTCCTTGCGATATCCGAGGACGAGGCGACGGGCGACATTCTGGTCGAGCCGTCCGCCTACTCGTCGCGACCTGGCGTGCTGTCGGTTCGATGGCTCATGCCGGGCATAGCACGCGAGACCGCGCTCGTTGCTCCGTTCTTCCAGGGCGTCAGGCTGCCGCTGGCAGATCCGCTGCTCCAGAGGCGCTGGTTCTGGCCGCAGTTCTGGGAGGCAGGGCTGGCCATCTTCCAGGGCGCCGGCGGCGGCTTCTGGGTCCATTGCCGCGATGACCGCTATCGCTACAAGGCGCTGAACATCGAAGCCGGCGTCCCCGGCTTCGAGACCGAGGCTCCCGGCCCGGCGCCGACGAACCTCGGGGCCGGAGGACTGGCATGGCGCATCGCGCCGTATGCCGGCGATTGGACCGTGCCGGCGTCGGCCTACCGCGCGTGGCTGTGGGAAGCCTACGACCTCGAGCGGGCCGAAGCGGCGCGCAGGGCGTGGGTAGGCGACGTGCGACTCGCGGTCTCATGGTTCGGCGGCGACGAAGACATCCTGGCAGCCATTGCCGAGCGAATCGAGCCGCGCAGGGTCCTCATCCACTACGCCAACTGGCGCACCGACGCCTACGATGAGAACTACCCGACGTACGAAGCGTCGGCGCACGCTCGTGAGCTGATCGGGCGGGCGACCGCACGGGGCTTCCATATCATGCCCCACTGCAACTCCGTGGACATGGACCCGACGCACCCTGTCTATCCGTATGTCCGGGACTTCCAGTACCGGGATGTGCAGACGGGGCGGCTTCTGGGTTGGGGCTGGGATCCTGAGCAGGGGCGCGTTCTGGGGGTGCCCAACTCCTACGGGGCTCTGGCGCAGAACCGCCGACGCAAGGTCATGGTCAAGGTGCATCCCGGTCTGGCCATGTGGCGATCCATCCTGGCCGAGAACGTGCGGCGCGCCGTGCGCGACGTAGGGACCGATGCGGTGTTTCTCGACGTGACCCTCTGCAGCCATAACATCCACAACTGCCTTGTCGAAGGTTCGACGCCGACCGAAGGCATGAACCGGATCATCCGCAGCATCGCCGAGATGGACGACGGACTGGCTGTGGGTGGCGAGGGGCTCAACGAGATCACCATGCAGTGGCAGTCCTTCGCTCAGGCGCATTTGTTCCTGAGCTGGCACGACAGCATCGAGGGGCTCGAACGCTCAGGCGGATGCCCCCTCAACGCCTTCCTCTTCGGGCGGCTCTGCCGGACGTTCGGCTACTCGCGTCTCTCCGGCGCAACGGAGGATGAGGAGCTCCGGATGCGGATTCACGAGTCGCTGGGAGCGATCCCGACCATCACCGTGCGGTCGGCGGACGAGATACGTCATCCGAACGCAGCCGTCCAGCGTCAGTTCGATCTCGCGCAGGAGGCATGCGCATGAGAGCGCCGCGCCTCATGACGGCCCTCGCGCTGATCTCCGCGGCGCTGGCCGTCGGCCCCGTGGGCGCTTCCGATCTGGTGGGCGTTCAGCCGCTGACCGACGCTATCGTCATGCTCCACTTCGACGATGGCTACGTCATCCATCATAAGAGGGGCGAACCGCGATCGCAGGAGCAGGTCGTCGTCAATCCGCTGGATGTCGCCGCGGCCACGAAGTTGGCCACCTACGCCGTCGTGTGCGCGGATGATCCGGCCTATGGGTCCGGCCGGCAGCCCGTCCGCGTCGGGCGCAAGAGCAAGGGTACCGAGTTTGCCTGGTTCGTGGACACCTGGGTCAACAACCGGGCGGTGAACACCCGGCCCGACCACGCGAAGGAGCACTGGATCTACCTGCAGCTTCCGTCGCCGATGAAGGCCGGCAAGACCTACGTCATCCGAACTGGCTCGCTGGCGGCCAACGGACGAGAATGGAAGCTCACCTTTGACATCGCGAAGGCTCGGTCCGAGGCCGTGCACGTCAACACGCTGGGCTATGCTCCGACGGCGCCGGCGAAGTACGCCTACGTCTACCACTGGATGGGAGATCAGGGAGGGCTCGACGTGAAGCCCGTCGTCGGGCGTTCCTTCCATCTGGTGGACGTGAAGACGGGACGGCGGGTGCTCTCGGGCAAGGTGGCGTTCCGCATGCCCGCCAACCAGCAGGAGACGTATCACCTGAGCGATACGCCCAACGGCAACTTCCTTGGCGCGGACGTGGCCGAGTGCGACTTCAGTTCCTTCACGAAGCCGGGCCGCTATGTGGTGGCCGTGGAGGGCGTCGGATGCTCGTGGCCTTTTCGGATCGCCGCCGACGTCTATCGTCCCGCGTATGTCGCGACAGCCCGCGCGCTGTACCACAACCGGTCGGGCATCGCCCTGACCAGGCCCTACACCGAGTTCGAGCGTCCGGCGCCCCACAATCCGAAGCTGACGCCTGGATTCGCCGGCAAGCTGCGCTATACCCGCATCCGCTGGACCGAGTGGGGCAGCGAAGGAGGCGATGCCGCGAAGCTCATGGCAGAGTCGCCCGGCGAGCTGAATGACACGTGGGGCTGGTATCAGGATGCCGGCGACTGGGACAGCTACGAGACGCACATGCGAATACCGCAGGAGCTGCTGCTGGTGTACTCAATGGCCCCGGGCTACTTCAGGGACGGTGAGCTCAACATTCCCGAGAGCGGCAACGGCGTGCCCGACATCCTCGATGAGGCCGCGTGGCTGCCCCGATTCTGCCATCGGCTGCGCCACGAGCTGCTCGCCAAGGGCTGGGGCACGGGCGGCGTCGGCCTGCGCGTGGCGGGCGACGCCTTCGGAACCGACGAAGGAACGACTACGGACGGCAGGAAGGTCGGGCGAGGCTCATGGGAGGACACGGACCGAATCTACATGGTGTCGGGCGAAGACCCGTGGTCCACTTTCCGGTACGCCGGAACGGCGGCCAATCTTGCGCGATTCATCAAGCGCGATCCTGAAGGGGTGGACTGGGCCAGAGAGGCTCGCGAGAGCTACGCTTGGGCGCAGACCCACACGCGGCCAGGCGACGAGGAGAAGGACGAGGGGCGTCTACGCTACGCCCGAGCGTATGCCGCCGCTTCCCTGTTCGCTCTGACGGGCGAGGCCGCCTACGAGGAGCAGCTCCGGCAGGACACCGCGTGGATCGAGCCGACGACGTTTCTGTGGGGCGAGCAGCACTGCTACGCGCCGGCCGTCTATGTGCTCCATGGCAAGGGCGACCAGGCGCTTCAGGCACGGCTGCGGGCCTCGCTGCTTAGGACGGCCGACGAGACCCTGATCACGACTCCGTCGAAGCGTGCCCTTCGCTGGGGTGGCAACTTCAGCATGCCCATGCTCATCGGTCAGCAAACCACGCCGCTGATCTTCGACGGCGTCATCGGCTATGCGATTGCGCGGAAGCACGACCCGGAGCGAGCGAAGAAGTACCTTGCGGCGCTCTACACGACGTGCGACTACTTCCTCGGCACGAACGCGCTGAACCAGACCTGGATCACGGGGGTGGGGCCGCGTTACCCCTCGGAGGTGTTCCACATGGACGCCTGGTACAACGGCAAGGGCCGGTACCACCCGGGCCTGATACCCTATGGCCCATGGCGGAAGGTGCGGGATGAAGGCCAGGGACCGTGGGACCTCGACTGGGCCAACCCCACCGCGTACCCGCACATTGACCGGTGGCCCGGAAACGAGCGATGGTTCAGCAACCGATGCTGTCCCATGACGAGTGAGTTCACCGTGCACCAGAACATCAGCCCTGCCGCTGCCATCTACGGGTTCCTGTGCGCGGATGCATCGCCAACGAGTCGCGCTGCCACGCCCCCGAAGCGGTGACTGCCGGCTCCGAACGACGAAAGCGGAGGGAAGTCCATGCGTCTGAGGGTCAGTCCGAACGGGCGGTACCTGGTCAGGGAAGACGGGAAGCCGTTCTTCTGGCTGGCCGACACGGCGTGGGAGCTGTTCCATCGGCTCACGCTCAAGGAGGCGAGCCGCTACCTTGAGGACCGCGCCGGGAAGGGCTTCACGGTCATTCAGGCTGTGGCGCTTGCCGAGCTGGACGGTCTCAAGACGCCGAGCGCAAGCGGGCACAGACCCCTCATTGACGAGGATCCGACAAGGCCCAATGAGGCCTACTTCCGGGATGTGGACGCTGTGGTGCGCAGGGCCGACGAGCTGGGGCTCACCATCGGCATGCTGCCCACATGGGGCGACAAGTGGCACAAGGGCGGCGGGGTCAACTGCATTTTCAGGCCGGACAACGCCCGCCTCTACGGGAGGTTCCTGGGAGCACGGTATCGCAACGACCCGATCGTCTGGATACTGGGCGGCGACAAGCTCGTGGGGGACGACGAGGAACGTCGCACCCTTGAGGCTATGGCCGAGGGCTTGCGCGAGGGCGATGGCGGCTCCCATCTGATCACGTTCCATCCCATCGGCCAGTACAGCTCCGCCATATGGTTCCACAACGCCCCGTGGCTGGACTTCAACATGATTCAGACCGGCCATACCCTCGATCGCGACAACTACAACTCCGTTCTGGCCGAGTACTGCCGGACGCCCGTCAAGCCGGTGCTCGACGGCGAGCCGGGCTATGAGAACATCCCCCACGCCTTCGATGCTGCCAACGAGCGGCTGACGGCGCTGCACGTTCGGCGTTTCTGCTACTGGGCCCTGCTGGCAGGGGCGTTCGGCCACACGTACGGGTGCAACGATATGTGGCAGATGTGGGCGCCGGGCCGGACGCCGATGATAGGCGCGAACCTTCCGTGGCATGAGGCGATCCATCTGCCGGGCTCCGGCCAGATGCGCCATGCACGGGCGCTCATCGAACAGGGGCCCTACTTCGATCGCATGCCCGACCCATCGCTGGTGGTTCCACCCAACACCTCGGGCCCCGAGTACATAGGCGCTGCCCGCTCGCCCGATGGGCGCTACGCTCTGCTCTACACGCCGTCCGGCAAGCCGTTCACGGTCCGAGTCTATCTCTTGCGCGGGGCGCGCCTGACGGCCGCCTGGTACGATCCGCGCACCGGCGAGCGCACGCCGCTGCCTCCGGTCGAGACGGGCCCCTGGAAGACGGTTGCGTTCACGCCTCCTCCGCAGGGTCCCGACTGGGCGCTGGAGCTGGTGAGCGGGGCATGAACGCGGGTTGGCGCAACCCCGGCAAAGGGCATCCCGTGACGCGCCGCAATCTGGTGGCTGCGGCCTGCGCGATGGCGCTTGCGCCAGCCGTCTCTGAGCGGCATCCGGCCCGGCGAACGCCTGTCATTGACGTGACAGATCTCTATCATCCGCCGCAGGACCCGGGCGACAACCTGGACTTGATCGCCGCCTATGCGCTGCCCGAGATAGACCTGCGGGCGGTGGTGCTCGACATCCACGAACCCTACCGGCGGCCCGGCGATCCGGCTCAGCATCCCGCCTACCGCGACCCGCTTGGCCCGCGCGATCCGGGCTTCATCACCGTTGAGCAGCTCAACTACGTCTTCGATCGCAACGTGCCTGCCGGCTGCGCGCCTTTCCGGCGGATGCGGTCGCTGACCGACACGATGGAGGACGCGCCGAGGTTCCAGCAGCGCGGGGTCGAGCTGATGTTGAAGGTCCTTGCGGAGAGCCGCGAACGGGTCGAGATCGTCTCATTCGGATCGGCGAGACCCATCGCGGTGGCCTGCAATCGGCGACCCAATCTGATGCGGCGGAAGGTCGCGCGGGTTCACCTGTGCGCGGGCTCGGCCCCTGCCGGCTACCTTGAGTGGAATGTCATGCTGGACCCGCTGGCCATGGTCCGCGTTCTCCAGGCCGACGTGCCCGTTGCCGTCTATCCCTGTGCGACGGACAAGGGACCGTTCGATTACGGCCCTAATAATACGTTCTGGCTGCTGTCCGATCTGGGGTTCGTGCGGCGCATGGACCCTCGGCTCCAGAACTACGTGGCGTACGCATTCGAGAGGATGCAGCGGCCCGACAGCTTCGGCTACCTCGACGGTCCGCCGGATGCGCAGGCGCTGGATCGCGTGTGCGGCCGGCCGCATAACGTCTGGGAGACCTGCGTCTGGATGGAAGTCGCGCGACGCGCTCTGGTCAGGCGCCCGGATGGCGCCTACCGGATCATTCCGCGAAACGCCATACGCCCCGGTGACGTGGTCATGCCGAACGAACTGCGGCCTGTCACGATCGAAGCCGAGATCACCGGTCAGTTCACGGCGACGCCGACGCGCGGGCGCACCAACCGGAGGCTCTACTACCGCGGCGACGCTCGCGCCAACGAGACGGCCCTGCGCGAGGCGATGCCTGAGCTCTACGCCGGTTTTCGGTGCGCCCGTTCGTAGCCCGCGTCAGAGATCGGCCATGAACTCGTAGATCAGGTCGCTCGACTGCGGCAGTCCCTCGTGACCGAAGTCGGGGTAGATGACCAGCGACTTCTGGGCCGTGATCTTGTTGTAGGCGGCGAACTGCGACGACGGCGGGCACACGGTGTCCATGAGCCCGATGAAGAAGAGCGTCTCGGCCCGAATCCGATGGGCGAGGTGCTGATTGTCAATGTAGCCGAGGCGCGTGAAGATCTCGGTTTCTCGCTCGTGACGCGGGTCGAACCGGCGGAAGAACTGCTTGAGCTCCTCATAGGCGGCAACCGCGAGGTCAATCTCCCAGACCCGCTGGAAGTCGCAGAGGAACGGAAACACGGGTGCGGCCCTGCGAATGCGCGGCTCGAGCGCTGCGCACGCGAGCGTAAGACCCCCGCCCTGCGATCCTCCCGTCGCGCCCACGCGGTCGGCATCCACCTCGGGCATGTCCATGACGATGCGCGCAAGCTGGGCGCAGTCGAGGTAGATGTGACGGAAGAGCAGGTCGTGGGGCGACTGGTCGAGTCCGCGGATAATATGGCCGTTGAGGGTGTTGCCTTTAACGCCGCCGGTGTCCTCCGACAGCCCTCCCTGTCCGCGGCAGTCGAGCGCAGCTACGCTGAAGCCCTGCGCCACGTAGCCCAGCTTGTCGGCCCAGTCGCCGCTATCGCCGGAGTAGCCGTGGAACATCAGAATGGCGGGATGGGGCTCGGTCTTCCCCGCGGGCCGCAGATACTTGGCGTGGATGCGAGCTCCACGCACGCCGGTGAAGTAGAGATGGAAGCACTCGGCGAAGTCGGCTGCGAACGGATGCGGGACGAGCTCGATCTGGGGATCGATGGCTCGCATCTCGTCGAGGGCGGCGCTCCAGTACTCCTCCATATCTGCGGGTCTCGGATTGGTGCCCGTGTACGAGCGCAACTGCTCGAGGGGCATGTCAAACAGGGGCATGGCGTTGGTTTCCTCCCGGGGACGGCGAATGTCTCGGCAGGGCGGCGTCACATGCTCGCCCGCCTTGCGTATAGTCCATCAGAGCGGTTCGGCGCCGTATGTTAACGTTCCTTGTTGCGTATTTTGGTCTGCGGTGCTAGAATATGCTCACGCAGGAGCCGCTGCTAGCTCCTGTGGACGTACTGTCAACGTGCAGCCGGCAATCGTGCCGCTGTCCCTGTTCAGTGGTGCCGTTGCGACCTCCGGCTAAGTGAGCCGAACGGCCGTACACTATGCCGGACGACTGCCAAGCAGTATCTGAAAGGAGCTCGGACAATGCAAGTTGTCTGGTCCAAGGCGCTTCGCGCCGTCGCAGTTGCGACACTTGTGGCCGCGTCCTTCGTTCCGTCCGCCGCCCGCGCCGACAGTAAGCTTGCTCTTCGCCTCGGCGCTTACGGCTCTGCGGACTATGAGACCCGGCTGCTCACCGACAACAAGGGCGTGCTCGTCGGCCTGCAGTACGCTCTCTCGGGCATCCCGAACGTCCTGAACGGCGAGTCCTGGTCAACCAACGTCTCCGTTGATTATCTCTTCCAGGCCAGCGACAACGTTCGCTTCCAGGCGATCCCGGTGTCCATCAACCAGGTCTACGCCTTCGAGGAGCAGAGCGGCAAGGTTCCCTATGCCGGTTTCTGCCTCAGCGCGGTCACCTACAAGTCGGATCTCGTTTCTCCGAATCAGCCGTGGGTCACCCGCATCGGCGGCGGTCTCATTCTGGGCCTCAACATGAACGACAAGCTCTTCGTCGAGGGCCGGTATGAGATGTACAACAAAGTGAAGGCTGCGGGCGTCCCCACGGGCTTCCGCGCACTCGTCGGCTATCGCTTCTAGTCCACAGCCAGAGGGCCGGCGAGCGCGTAACAAGGATCAGCATCGCCAGCCACGGGCCAACGGCCTGAAGCGATCAGAACGACAGTCCCCCGGAGCGATCCGGGGGACTTTTCTATGCGGCTGGCGGGCTGAGGCGGCGAGGAACTTACGCGACGAACTGCTGCGTGCGCTCGATGATCATGTCCTGCCACTCCTTGTTCAGCGTGGCGAACCGAGCGGACCATCCTGCTATGCGCACGGACAGGTTCGGGTATTTCTCGGGATGGGCTTGCGCATCCGCCAGCAGCGCCGAGTCCATGACATCCACGTGCAGATACCATCCGCCCAGGGCGACGAACGTGCGCATGAGGGCGACCATGGCGGCAATGCCCTTCTCGCCCTTGACCGATTCGGGATGCACCTTCAGCTCCAATGTCGCGCCGTTTGGCGTGCGCTCGAAGTCGAGCTTGCAGTAGGACCGAAGCACGGCGGTCGGCCCATGGAGATCGGTGCCTGGCGTGGGCGAGCAGTTGCTGGCCAGATAGGTTCCGGCCAGAGCCCCCGACGGCGTGGCGGCGCGCCGGGGCGCATATTCGATCTGACGCCCGAACGTGCTGATGCCGGCGGGACGCAGAACGCCGTTGCGCCGGGGCACCTCGGCCACCATGGCAGCGTAGTCGTTGAACACGCGCTGCATCATGGCGTCGGCGGCCTCGCTGTCGTTGCCGTAGAACTCGAAGGTGCGAGCGATTTTCCTGCGCATGTGCTCCTGACCCTGCCAGTTGCCGCGCAGGATGTCGGCGAAGTCGGTCAGGCTGAGCACCTTGCGATCGTAGACGAGGTCCTTGATGACCAGCAGACTGTTGGCCACGTCCGCCATGCCGCCTGCGTGAGGCGCCAAGACGTAGTAGCGGGATCCTCGTTCGTAGTAGCCCTTCGCTCGTTCGATGCAGTCGTCTACCAGCAACGACAGCAACGGCGTCGGCGGACCGCCCGTGCACCAGTTGTCGGCCATGGCGTGATGGCCCTGCAGGTACGACCGGACGTTGGCGATGAACGCTGCGTACAGATCATCGAAACCGGCGTACTCCTTCGGCGGAGCGCCGGTCTGCGAGCCGATAGCGCTCTGCAGATGGGCCAGGATGTCGAAGGGAACGTAGGAGAATGTCGTCTTGCCGGGGATCAGCGTCTCCCAGCACCCGTCGTTGGCGAAGCTCCGCGCTTCGGCAAGAGAGTAGCCCATGCGTTGGAGGCCGGCAATGACCTTCTCCTCGTTGTAGAGCGCGACGATGCCTCCGCCATGCCGCTGAACCTCGGCGATTCGACGCAACAGCCGTTCCGGCGAGTTACGGTTGAGACGAACGGCGATGGGAAAGTCGCTGATGTGAAGCTCCTCGACGATGTCGAGCACGAGATACGTGACCTCGTTGGCGACCTCCTTGCCTTCGGCATCCACGCCGGCAAGGATGACGTTCTGATAGAACTGGGCATCGCCCGAGCCGCCTCCGGCGCCGGGCACGCCGATCCATTCACAGCCTTTGATCCAGAAGTGCGCCAGGATCTCGCGGGCCTCATCGAGCGTGATGCGTTTCGCCGCGAGATCAGCCTTGAGGTAGGGCCCGAGCATCTCGTCTATCCGCCCGATACCGGACCAGTTGCCCATCAGGCGCTGGAATGCCCACATGGACCAGAGGGACTGGACAGCCTCATGGAACGTGCGCGGCGGCTCGTTGGGCACGCGCTCGAGGATGGCGGCCAGCTTCAGGCAGACGGCCCGGTCGGCCTGCGATCCGCTCTCGGCCATCTCGCGAAGAGCCGCGATCTGGCGCTTGCGCCATATGTCGGCAGCATCGAGGCACAGGAGCATGGCGCGCAGGAAATCCGTCTGTCTGGCGTCAAGTCCGCCCCTGTCGAGCCGAGCCTTGATTCGCCGTCGAATACCGTTGTAGCCCTCGGCCAGACCCCGCGCGAAGCCGATCGTCGTGTGGCTGGTACTGGGGTCGCCGGAGATCGGCGTCACATGTCGGGCGGCCTCGAGGAGCGACGCGGAACCGACGACCAGCTCGCCGGCATGAATGCGAAGCGGGGCCGTCTGGGCGGCGAGCATCACGGCATGGGCGTAGCGCATGTCGGGAGACAGGCCCTTGACCCTGGCGTCGTCCAGCCTTGCCTCGGCAGGCTTCATGGCTTGCCCGTGTTCGCCGGCAATGGCCCGATGGGCAAGCGCGCGCGTGCGATCCGACAGCCGCTGGGGACATGGCGGACGCCATGGGTTGCCCCAGTCCTTGAGCGCCTGTTTCTCATCGAGCGGTGCGGCCCGCATGGCGCTCTGAGCGCCAAGCAGGAACACGGCGCCGCCTGCGGCTCCCGTACCGGTTGCTTTCACGAACTCCCGTCGGCTCATGCGTGATCGTCCCATGCCGGCCTCCTGCGGCAGAATGCCGTCAACCATGCTGATTATAGCCCTCATGCGCTCGGCACGCAAGATTGCGGGCTGCACCCCCACGTCATCGCGAGCGCAGCGAAGCGTTCCCGAGCCGTTCATGCATGCTCTGCACTGCCACGTCATCGCGAGCGAAGCGAAGCGATCCCGAGCAGTCCACGCCGATCCGATGCTACGGTCTATGAACCTTCGGGATTGTCCGGTACGGATCAGTATGGACTTCGCTGCGCTCGCAATGACGTGTGGATGTGCCGGCCGCCATTGGTAGGGGCACGTTGCAACGTGCCCCTTCGGCGTAGCGGTCCGCACCGATGTCGTCGGGGTGT
>JAAYVH010000196.1 GCA_012517255.1 Chthonomonadales bacterium | reverse complement strand
GACCGACTCTCTCTCTCTCTCTCTCTCTCTCTCTCGGAGCGAGCTGAATGAGCGCCGCATGCTACCCCTCTATGAGGCCAAGATGATCCACCACTACGACATCCGATGGGCAACATACGAGCCCGACGGCTCCACCCGGCACCTCACACCAGATGAGCTGACCGGTGATTTCGAACCAATGCCGCGCTATTGGGTCGCGGAGTCCGAGGTCGACAGGAAACTGGCCGGTCGGTCGGAGAAGGAGGCGTTCCTGGTCTGGCGCGACATCTGTCGGCCAACTGACGTTCGGACGGTGATCGCTACCAAGGTCCCTCGACTCGCATTCGGGAACAAGCTTCCATTGGCCCTGACCGCTTCCAATCCCTCCGAGCTTCAGGCCATCTGGTCCTCCTTCACATTCGACTTCGTGGCGCGGCAGAAGATGGGTGGGACGACTCTGAACTTCTACATCCTCATGCAGTTGCCCATGCCGACCCCCGCCCAGGTAGAGGCCAGTCCCATCGTCTTCCGCACTTTTGTGCGGGACTGGATCGGCGAGCGAGTGGACCGGTTGAATGCCCGTCCGAACGGCCACAACGACGATGACCGCGCGTGGTTGCGCGCCGAACTTGACGCCCTTGCGGCGCACCTGTTCGGCCTCTCGCGGGACGAAATCGACTACGTGATTGGGACCTTTCCCATCGTTCGACGCCAGGAGGAGGCGGCGTACGGCGAGTTCCGCTCCAGGCGACTCATCCTCACGGCCTTCGATGCCATGGCTTCTGCCCGAGACATCGGGCTGCCCTATGACTCCGGCCACGCACGAATGGCGGTAGCACAATGACCCAACGGATGCTCCCTCTCTACGAGGGCAAGATGATCCACCAGTACGACCATCGCTGGGCGACCTACGTCAATTCTGAGGACGCACGAGACGTCACGGATGCGGAAAAGCGGGATCCGGCTCTCGTCTCGCGACCTCGATACTGGGTGCGAGAGTCTCTGGTCCGGGATCGCGTCGAGCCGCGCACGTCGCACAGCTTCCTCACTTCCTTCCGTGACATCGCCCGCGCAACTGATGAGCGGACCACGATTGCGGCGTCTCTGCCCGTTGTCGGAGTGGGCCACACCGCGCCGCTCTTGTTTGCCGCGGCCAATCACGAATTCGCACTGGCCGCGTTTAATTCGTTGGTCTTTGACTATGTGGCACGTCAGATGATAGGCGGTACCCACATGGCATATACGACACTCAAGCAACTGCCAATCCTCGAACCGACGTCGTTCGAGGGTGAGCAGCTGTGGTCGAAGGGGATCGAGCTTGCCGATTGGGTTGGTGCTCGAGTCCTCGAGCTCATGTATACCGCTTACGACATGCGAGCCTTCGCTGAGGACCTCGGCGACGCCGGCGAACCCTTCGTGTGGGATCCGGAGCGCCGGTTCCTGCTCCGATGCGAACTGGACGCGGCGTTCTTCCACCTCTATGGCGTCGCGCGGGACGACGTCGACTACATCATGGAGACCTTCCCAATCGTCAGAGGCAAGGACGTGGCCGCATACGGTGAATACCGCACCAAGCGGGTGATTCTCGAGGTCTTCGATGCGATGCAGGCGGCCATCCACACGGGCGAGCCCTACCGCACGATCCTCAACCCGCCACCGGGCGAAGGCCCCCGCCACCCAAAGGAGACAAGTCGATGAGTTGGGATGAGTTCGTCCACTGGGCACGGCGGATGTCGGATGAGGTGGACATCGACACCGAGGAATACAACTACAAGCGGGACCTCGCACAGCGACTGGCGACGGTCCGTGAGCAACTCCTCGGAGGCGACCCGGGATGGTCGACCGCACTCCTCGCAGAGCTCAACCCGTCGAAGCAGAACCTCTTGCACTGGCGGTTCGTGCAGAACAACGTGCGACCTGCGATCCAGGACCACGAGGATGTCATCCGCGAGGCGATCCTCCTCCTCTGGGGTGGTGGTGCGCCGGCCGTCGAGAGCCTTGATGACTTCACCGCGAAGTACAGATCGGTGGCCACAGTCTCGCCCGGCAACGCGACTGCACTCGGCGCTCTGCTGCTGATGGCCCGCGATCCCGGCAAGTACCCGCCCTATCGTCCGGAGCCGCTGCACAAGTGGTGCCTCCTAACGGGGCTAACGCCGCCCTCGGGGCGTGCGAGCCCGTCGGAGAGATACGGAGCGCTCTTGGACTTCTGTGACGCGTTCATCGAGCGGGCCCAAGAACAAGACCTCGGTCTCCGCGATCGTCTTGACGCCCAGGGCCTCGCCTGGACGGTGACTCAATGGGGGATCCCGGAATCGTGGAACCCGGAGGACCGCGCGGCCCTCGCAGCGTTTCGACGCGCGAAGCTGGGTGCGGGTGCCGACGAGTCCGAGGAGGATCGCGGTCAACGGGCGTGGCTCGTGCGCCCGAAGCCACACGGCTCTGCGACAGTCGCCCAGTGGACGCGAGACGGCTTCGTCTCGCTCGTCGCGCAGTACTTGGGCGACGTTCCGGTTGGTTCGGACCTCGCCAGAGTGCG
>JAAYVH010000195.1 GCA_012517255.1 Chthonomonadales bacterium | reverse complement strand
TCAGACGCCCTCGCGCGGTGTTCACGAGAACAGCGCCGTCGCCGAGTAGCGCCAACTCTTCGCGCCCGATCATTCCCCGGGTCTCCGGCGTGTCCGGAGCATGCAGCGAGACGATGCGTCCTCGCGCAAGCGCTTCCTTCAGCGACACCAGCTCCACTTCAAGCTCCGCAGCTTGCTCGACAGTCATGTAGGGGTCATAGACTAGCACGCGACATCCGAACGGCCTGAGCAGATCGCGTAAGTGGCGTCCCACGCACCCGCAACCGATGAGGGATACCGTCTTGTCGAACAGGGTCTCGGAATCTGGCTTGCCCTCTCGCCGGTGCAGATAGTGGCTCATGCGCCGCAGGAGCATCAACGTGCACACCAGTGCGAACTCGGCCACGGTGCGCGCGATGGCGCTTCGGGCGCTGGTCACAGTGATCCCTCTTTCGATGACGCCGCGGGGAAACATGCGCACAGACCCGGCAGAATGGCAGATCGCCCTCAGACGCAGCGTCGTGGACGAAGTCAAGACGGCGGGCACGCGCACCCCCCAGCCGCTAAGGCACACGTCTGCCTCAGCCCAGAGCGATCCGTAGGTTTCCTCATCCAGATCGCGCGCGTTCAGGCACAGCGTCACATCGCCGAGCTGAGTCAGTCTCTCGCGCGAGGCGGCCGACATCACCCGTTCGTAAGCATCGGCCGACATGGCCACCAGTATCTTCGGCATTGGCGGTTCCTCCTGCAGGATGGTGGGATCCCTAGCCAGAATCGGTGGCTACGGGCGAGAAAGGTAGTGACGCATGTTTCCTTCTACAGGACTGATAATCCTGCTTGCCGGCGTATTGACAGGCCAGCATCCTACATCAGGCCAACCAATACAGGAGAAACCCTCGATGCCATCGCGAGCCAAGCACGGCCCGATACCGCGGCGTGATGCGTTCTTCGGTATGCACTTCGACCTGCACCCTAGCGCCGGCGATACGGTTCTCGGAGCTGACACGACAGAAGCCAACGTCGCCGAGCTTCTCGATCGCGTGAAGCCGGACTATGTGCAATACGACTGCAAAGGACACGCCGGATACGCAGGCTATCCGACGAAGATCGGATCCCCCTCACCTGGCATCGTCCAGGATGCCCTGGCAATCTGGCGGAAAGTGACGGCTGATCGAGGCATTGGATTGTACGTGCACTATTCGGGCGTCTGGGACAACCGTGCCATTGAACTGCACCCTGAATGGGCGCGCGTTTTGCCCGACGGCTCGCCAGATCCGCAGCACACATCGGTCTTCGGCGACTACGCCGAGACGCTGATGATTCCCCAGCTCGTCGAGGTTCTGAAGGACTATCGGCTTGATGGAGCGTGGGTTGATGGGGAATGCTGGGCTGCGCAGCTGGACTGGTCGCCACGAGCCCTCGCCGAATGGAAGCAGCGCACGGGACTCGATGAGGCGCCGCGCGATCGGCAACATCCCCGTTGGCTCGAGTGGAAGCAGTTCCACCGCGATGCCTTCGAGCGGTACCTGAACCGCTGGGTTGACGCCGTGCATGCTGCGTGTCCAGGCGCGCAGCTCACCAGCAACTGGATGTACACCACGTTCGCACCGAAGCCTGTGGCCGCAAAGCTCGACTACCTGTCTGGCGACTACGCCCCGACAGTCTCGGTGGATCGCGCGCGCACCGAAGCCCGATATCTGGCCTCCACAGGCATGCCGTGGGACCTGATGGCGTGGGGCTTCAACGCAGGGCACCAGCTCGGCCACTCGCTCAAACCTGCAACCCAGCTCCAGCAGGAAGCGGCCGTCGTGCTGATGCAGGGAGGCGGATTTCAGGTCTACTATCAGCCAACCAGAGCAGGCTTCGTCGTGCCCGACATCGTGAACACGATGAGCGAAGTGGCGGTGTTCGTGCGCGCGCGGCAAGCGTTCAGTCACAAGAGCGCCTCCGTACCCCAGGTCGCGCTGTTGTTGTCGTATGCATCGCAAGCGGACCGCTCGGATGCCGTGTTCACGCCTTACGGATGTCAGGATGAACTGGAGGGTGCGCTCCATGCGCTCCTTGGATGCCATTACTCGGTGGACATCCTGGCAGAGCACCAGCTCTCGCCGCGGCTCAGCGAGTTCCCAATGGTGGTGATCCCTGACAACCATCGTCTTGAGCCGTCATTCCGGGATCGGCTGGTCCAGTACGTCCGCCAGGGCGGCTCGTTGCTGCTGTTGGGGCAGCACTGCGCGCGCCTGTTTGCCGAGTACCTTGGCGTGCGCTTCCTGGGAGATCCGGCCCCTGTGGTGGCCGAGCTTGAGACACCCATCGGCGTCGTGAACCATAACGGTCTGTGGCAGGCCATCGAGCCTAAGGATGCCCGGGTGCTCGCGTATAGGTATCCCACGCGGGACACGAGAAGGGATGGACAGCCTGCGGCCACGGTCGCGTCTCTCGGCAGAGGCACAATCGCCGCCGTCTACGGTCCTGTTGCGCTCAACCACTTCCGAACGCATGCGCAAGGAACTGAGAGGCTCATCAAGGCAATCGCGGAGCGCCTGTTCAAGGATCCCGCTTTCACGCTCGACGCACCATCCCTCGTGGATGCCGCGCTTCGACGGACAGCCGATGGCCGTCTGAGTCTGCATCTGCTGAACCGAGCCAACATGCAGGTTGCCGACCGCTACCTCATGACGGACGAAGTCCCGCCGGTGGGACCCATCACGGCCAGAATACGCTGCGAGACCAAGCCGAAACGCGTGCGGTGGCTGCCCGGGTCGGGACGCGTACGATGGAGTTGGACCGACGGAACCGTCACCGCAAAGATCCCGAGCCTGCATATCCATGGAGCGTTGGTTATCGAATGATCGAGAGCCATCACCCGCCGGAGACTCGTGACGTCGTGCGTCCCACGACGTTCATCGTGTCCGAACGTCTCAGCAGTGCGGTTGGCACGCACGTGACTCTCGCCAGCGAGACGTTCCAGTGGACCGGCAGCTTCAAGTTCCGGGCGGCCTACAATGTGGCTGTGTCGGTCCCGAACAGCCACATCATAACGGCATCGTCCGGCAACTTCGGCCAGGCGCTCGCATACGCCTGTCGTAAGCTCGGCAAGACATGCACCGTAGTCATGCCCGACACGTCGTCCCCGGTGAAGATCGAGGCGGTAAAGGCATATGGCGGCATCGTTAATCTCATCGACACGGAACGACTCTCGCGTGCCCAACGTGTCGCCGCGCTCGCGGCCGACCATCCGGAAGCCTATGTCGCAAGCGCCTACGATGATCCGCTCGTGATCCAGGGCAATGCAAGCCTCGGAGAGGAGATCGCCCGGGCGCCCTGGACGTTCGATTGCGTTGTGGCGCCGGTCGGCGGCGGCGGTCTGACGTCAGGGGTCATTGAAGGGCTGCGCGCCGCCGGGTCTCAGGCTCGCGTCGTAGGCGCCGAGCCTCTTCTCGCCAATGACGCCGCTCGGTCCCTGCGCCAGGGCTGCATCGTCGCCAACGATCATGAGCCTCAGACCATAGCTGACGGCGCACGAACGATCTCGCTCGGTCGCCACAACTGGCGGGTTCTCCAGTCCGGTATCTCCGCCATCGTGGAAGTACCCGAAGACGCCATTGCGGACGCCGTGCGCCTTCTATTCCTGCTGGCCAACCTGAAAGCCGAGCCCACCGGCGCACTGTCGCTGGCTGCTATGCTCGTAGACCCAGAGCGTTTCGCCGGCAACCGCGTGTGTTGCGTCATCAGCGGAGGCAACGTGGATCCGAGCCTATATGCCTCACTCGTCACCGCATCTTCGACGCGTGAGAGCTCCCGGTGATATGCTATAATCACTCTCAGGAAATACCGAGGGAGCGGCCCCTGATGTGGAGGCCGCGGAAGGTCACAGCGCAACGCCAATGCGTGCCAATGCAAGTCGGAGACCGTATGCGCCGATCGGGTCGGCGAGCAGCAAGGTTCTCCTCTATGCAGCAGGTTGCAGAGTGTTGCTAAGGAAATGACAAAGAGGCCGTCTAGCCGACGGCCTCTTTGTTTGTCTCGGCCTCCGGCCTCACTCCCATCAACTCCGCACCAACCCGGCCACAGCGCGCCAGCGTTGCGGGCCGAGCTAGAAAGGGTCCAACCGAATGCCTCGCAGGATTGTCACGATTGACGGCAATGAGGCTGCCGCGACCATCGCGTACAAGATGTCGGAGGTGATCGCCATCTATCCGATCACCCCGTCAACTCCCATGGCGGAGCAATGTGACGCGTGGGCGGCAGTCGGCAAGAAGAACATCTGTGGATCTGTCCCGATCATTCAGGAGATGCAGTCGGAAGCAGGGGCAGCTGCCGCGTGCCATGGCGCCCTTCAGACCGGGGCCATGACTACCTCCTTCACGGCCAGTCAGGGCTTGCTGCTCATGATCCCGAGCATGTTCAAGATCGCGGGCGAGCTCACCAGCGCCGTGTTCCATATCACAGCGAGAACCGTCGCGACGCATGCGCTGTCCATTTTCGGCGACCACAGCGACGTCATGGCCGTGCGCTCGACAGGATGGGCGTTGCTCTTCGGCAACTCCGTGCAAGAGGTGATGGATTTCGCACTGATCGCCCAGGCGTCCACCCTCGAAGCGCGCGTCCCCTTCCTGAACATCATGGACGGCTTCCGAACCTCCCATGAGGTCATGAAGATCGAGGAGCTTAGCGACGATGACGTTCGCGCCATGATTGACGACGAGCTCGTGCGCAAGCACCGCGCCCGAGCACTGTCTCCGGACCATCCGGTCGTGCGCGGCACAGCCCAGAACCCCGACGTGTTCTTCCAGGCGCGCGAGACCGTGAACCCGTTCTACGCCGCGACACCGACGATCGTCCAGAACGCCATGAACCGGTTCGCCAGCCTAACGGGCCGACAGTACCATCTGTTCGACTATGTCGGCGCGCCGGATGCCGAGCGCGTGGTGGTGCTCATGGGCTCCGCGTGCGAGACAGCTCAGGAGACGGCGGAATACCTCGCCCAGCAGGGCGAGAAGGTCGGCATGATCAAAGTGCGCCTGTATCGCCCATTCGATGCCGAAGCGCTCGTTGCAGCCATGCCGCCAACCGTGAAAGCCGTCGCGGTGCTCGATCGGACCAAGGAGCCGGGAGCAGCCGGTGAACCCCTCTACCAGGATGTGGTGACAGCTCTCGCCGAGACCGTTGCCACCGGCAAGGCGCCCTTTGCCGCCATGCCGCGTGTGATCGGCGGACGCTACGGGCTCTCGTCGAAGGAGTTCACGCCTGCCATGTGCAAGGCCGTGTTTGACGAGCTGACGCTCAAGTCGCCCAAGAACCACTTCACGGTGGGAATCACCGACGACGTCACGCACACCAGTTTGGCCTACGATCCCTCCTTCAGCACCGAGCCAGAGGACGTGGTTCGCGCCATCTTCTGGGGGCTCGGCGCCGACGGGACTGTCGGGGCGAACAAGAACTCCGTCAAGATCATCGGCGAGGAGACGCCCAACGCAGCGCAGGGCTACTTCGTCTATGACTCGAAGAAGTCAGGCTCGGTGACCACGTCTCACCTGCGGTTCGGTCCTCGCCCCATCCACAGCACCTATCTCATCAACCATGCCAACTTCGTGGCGATCCATCAGTTCGGCTTCGTTGAGCGGTACCCGGTGCTGGAGTCGGCTGTCAAGGGCGCCGTCGTGTTGCTGAATAGCCCGTTTCCGGCTGATGAGGTTTGGGACAAGCTGCCGGCGGAGTTCCAGCAGCAAGTGCTGGCCAAGGATCTGAAGCTGTGGACGATGGACGCCTACGACGTTGCCAAGGCAACCGGCATGGGCGTGCGCATCAATACGATCATGCAGACGGCCTTCTTTGCCATCAGCGGTGTACTGCCCAGAGACGAGGCCATCGCCCAGATCAAGAACGCCATCAAGAAAACCTATGGCAAGCGCGGCGAGGCTGTGGTTCAGAAGAACTACGCCGCAGTCGACGCGGCTCTGGAGCACCTGCATGAGGTGAAGATCCCTGGCCGTGAACCCGGTTCGCTGCGTATGCCGCCCGTGGTTTCACCCGAAGCTCCGGAGTTCGTTCGAACCGTTACGGCGCAGATGATCGCCGGGCGCGGCGACTCGCTGCCCGTGAGCGCCATGCCTGTGGACGGCACCTTCCCCACCGCAACAACCCAGTGGGAGAAGCGCAACATCGCGCTCGAGGTCCCTGTCTGGGAACCGGATGTCTGCATTCAGTGCGGCAAGTGCGTTCTGGTTTGTCCGCATGCGTGCATCCGTTCGAAGGTCTACGACGGCGCGCTGCTGGCTGATGCGCCGGCGACGTTCAAGTCTACGGCGGCCAAGTGGCGCGAGCTCGCCGATCAGAAGTTCACCATCCAGGTTGCCGTGGAGGACTGCACAGGCTGCACGCTCTGCGTCGAAGCCTGCCCGGCGAAGGACAAGTCGCAGGTTGGACGCAAGGCGATCAACATGGCGCCCCAGCGCCCGCTGCGTGAGACTGAGGCGGCAAACCTCGAGTTCTTCCTCGGCTTGCCCGACATGCCCAAGGACAACGAGACCCTTCGCTTCAACACCATCAAGAACATTCAGTTGCTGCGTCCGCTCTTCGAGTATTCCGGGGCATGCGCAGGCTGCGGCGAGACCCCGTATGTTAAGCTCCTCACACAGTTGTTCGGCGATCGAGCGATCATCGCCAACGCGACGGGCTGCTCGAGCATCTACGGCGGCAACCTTCCCACCACTCCCTACTGCGTCAACAAGGATGGTCTCGGCCCTGCCTGGAACAACTCGCTGTTTGAAGATGCGGCGGAGTTCGGCCTTGGCTTCCGGCTGACCCTCGAGCAACAGGCGCAGTACGCTCGTCTGCTTGTCGAACAGTTGAGGCCAGCGCTGGGCGACGCTCTCGCCGATGGGCTCCTGACCGCTGACCAAACCACCGAGTCTGGCATCACCGCGCAACGCCGCAGAGTCGCCGAACTCCAGCAGAAGCTCGCTGGCTCGAAGGATAACGCCGCTCTCGAGCTGCTGAGCGTCGCCGGGGCGCTGGTGAAGAAGAGCGTGTGGTCGCTCGGCGGAGACGGATGGGCCTACGATATCGGCTACGGCGGTCTCGACCACGTGTTCTCGACGTCTCATGATGTGAACCTGCTGGTGATGGACACGGAGGTCTACTCGAACACAGGAGGCCAGGCCAGTAAGTCCACAGCCCGTGGCGCCGTCGCGAAGTTCGCTGCCAGCGGCAAACCCGCGAGCAAGAAAGACCTCGGACGGATGGCGATGAACTACGGCTCTGTCTACGTGGCCTCGGTCGCCTTGGGGGCCAACGACGCGCAGACGGTGCGCGCCTTCATCGAGGCGGAATCCTATCCGGGACCGTCGCTGATCATCGCCTACAGCCACTGCATCTCGCACGGCATTGACATGGCGAAGGGACTGAATCAGCAGAAGCTGGCCGTCGATTCCGGCGCCGTCTTGCTCTACCGCTATGACCCGCGACTGGCCGCAGAAGGCAAGAGCCCGCTTCAGATTGACAGCAAGCCGCCGAGCATCCCGCTGTCCGACTTCATCTACACCGAGAACCGATACCGGATGCTTCAGCAGGCCGATCCGGCAACTGCGGCCCGGCTGCTGGCCGCCGCGCAGGCTGATGTGCAGGCGAGATGGCAGATGTACCAGCATCTGGCGGCTGCCCCTGTGCCTGGTTCTGCCTAGGCCTTGTAACATTCCCGGCAGGGTGCCCGACGAGGGCATCCTGCCATCCGTCGCTGTACGCAGTTCCGCCGGCGATAGCGGACTAGTAAAGGAGCATGGTTACCATGGACATGACCACAACATACATGGGTCTGACGCTAGAGCACCCTGTGGTTCCTTCGGCGTCGCCTCTTTCCAAGAACCTCGACGGCATCCGGCGACTGGAGGACGCTGGCGCGCCTGCGGTCGTCATGTATTCGCTCTTCGAGGAGCAGATTGACGCCGAGAGCCATCGCCTCGACCACTTCCTGTCGTACGGCGAGGAGAGCTTCGCTGAGGCGATTAGCTACTTCCCCGACCTGGGCAGCTACAACGTTGGACCGGATGCCTACCTTGAGCTGATTGCCGCAGCCAAGAAGTCCGTCAGCATCCCCGTGATCGGCAGCCTGAACGGCGTCTCGCGCGGCGGCTGGACCCGTTATGCCAAGCTCATCGAGGATGCCGGCGCCGACGCGCTCGAGCTGAACGTCTACTACATTCCCACCGATCCCAAGCTCACCGCCGCCGAGATCGAGCGTATGTACGTCGAGGTGCTCGAGGACGTCAAGTCCGGGGTGAAGATCCCCGTGGCCATCAAGGTTGGGCCGTTCTTCAGCGCTTTCGCCAACACAGCGTCTGCGCTCGGCGAAGCCGGCGCCGATGGCCTCGTGTTGTTCAACCGGTTCTACCAGCCTGACTTCGATCTGGAGAACCTCGAGGTCGTTCCGCACCTCGTCCTGAGCGACTCGGACGAGCTCCGCTTGCCGCTCCGGTGGACCGCCATTCTCTGTGGGCGCATCAAGCCTGACATTGCTATCACTTCGGGCGTACATACCGGTGAAGACGCGCTCAAGGCGATGATGGCCGGCGCCAAGATCGTCCAGGTCGCCTCCGAGTTGCTTCACAACGGATTGGGCCGCATCCAGGGCATCGTCGGTGAGATGTCAACCTGGATGGAGGAGAAGGAGTACGAGTCCGTCGCTCAGATGCAGGGCAGCATGAGCCAGAGGAATGTCGCCGAGCCCGCAGCGTTCGAGCGCGCCAACTACATGAAGATGCTCGCATCGTGGCGTCCGGATCCGACAGGGGCGTTGATCTAGCGTCAGATCCGCACTGATCCCATGCCAACGGGATGACGGGCAGTATCCATCGCTTGCCGCTCATGTACAATGGGCGATGGACGATGGACGCGTTCACATTGCACAAGAGAGATCGGGGTAGCGCTCCCAACACTCTGCTGGCGTCGCACGAGAGGCGACGCTGCGGAGGTCGGGTAGCCTGCCCCGTCTTGTGTGCAGCCACAGGAGTCACTCTATGAGCACGTTGCTGGGCCGATGGATCGTTATTGCGGCGCTCTTGTGCGCAGGCCGCGACGCCGTAGCACAGGCGAAGACGCTCGCGAGCTTGGACCTCACCGACGCCGCTCAGGTAGGTCGCTGGCAGCCGACGCACGATGTATCCCGCATTGAGGCGACGCCGGAAGGGATGGCCATCCACATCAGCGGGCCAGACCCCTACATCATGGGGCCGTCTCTGGGAGTCCCTGCGGGCGAGTTGGTCTGGCTTCGTATGAAGTTGCGCTCGGAGGTCGGCGGCGCGGTCCAGGTTTTCTACTTCGAGGACGGGCCGACCGAGGCCAGATCCGCCAGCGCCTCGGTGCCGCCCAAAAAGTGGACCGAAGTCTCCATGCCGCTTCCGGCGCTGTCGCCCCGCACACGCGTCCGCGTGGATCCTCCCGGGGTCAGCGGCGTCTGCACCATTGCATGGCTCCGCGTTGATCAGCGAAGAGTCATTCCGACGCCGCGTTGGTCTAAGCCTCCTGCGATCCCGACGGCCGGCTCTGTCTCCATCCGATCCGGCAACCTCGTGCTGTCCCACGCCCCACGGCGTGCAGGCAGCTTCGTCGTCAGCGTGGACGGTTATGCGATGGCGACAGGTTGGTCGCGCCTCCCGGTGGCGTACATGGTCGGGGACAACCCGCGTTGGACTGACCTGGCTGCGCGAGGGGCCGCCAGCGTCCGCAAGCGCGGAACAGCCATCGAGGCTATCCTCATCGCAACCGATCCCGACGGAGCCCGATGGACTATCCGCCAGACATTTGCCCCCGCACGTCTGAACGGCGTCATTGACACGACCACCGAGATCACGGTCAACAAGCCGCGCACAGTCTACTTCCTTCCCATGCTTGCATTGTTCCCGGGGCACACGTCCTTCGGTTCTGCGCGTGAACGTGCCGTATTCCCCGGGCTGGAGTATCTCGATCCGCCTGATCGGAGCAGCTCCGAAGCCGACCTGCGCGGCGAGCAGGCCAAGCGGCTCGTGCCTGACACGCTAAAGGTCACCTTCCCGCTGATGGCCATGCAGGCCAAACAACGGTATGTCGGCCTTATCTGGACCATGAAGCCGTGGTTCGCCCCCGCGTTCGACACGCCGGACCGGTCCTTCGTGTCGGGCGCGAACGCCATGGGGCTGCTCTTCCCGGGCTCCGACGGCGTCATCCGATCAGAGGGCAGTCTGATCCCCTATCAGGGCCGTCTGCTGGAGGCGGGATACCGTCTGACACTGAACGCTCAGATCATCGGCGGAAGGGGCACGAGCGTTATCCCTGCCATCCAGCGGTACGTCACGTTGAAGGGGCTTCCGCCGGTTCCTCCGACCGGCATGGACAGGAAGGCGTTCGCCCGGTGGCTTGCCGGAGGCTGGCTGGACTCCAAGATCTCCGAGGGCTCCCGCTACAGGCACGCCTACTGGCCGGGCTGGACATCGTTCGCGCCACATCCAGCCGCTGATCCGGCCACGTGGATGTTGTGGTGCATGCAAGCCGTTCAGGCCCCGGCCCTGCAGAACCGGCTCAGCGCAAAGATCGAAGACGTGCTGAACCTCACCGACCCGTCAGTTCGCAATGACACCACCGTTTCGCATGTCACCTATCCGGTTCAGACACTCCTCTTTGGCGGAGCCCTTCAGGCCGCAACTCGAGCCGCCAACGCCGCGCGTCAGGCGCTGGAGCGCTTCGGGCCCGACGGGACCATCACATACACTGCGCCGCCAGGCGCTGTGGACTATGGCGCCACGCACTTTGAGAAACATGCCAACGGCCTTACCGCACAGGTGCTGTCCAGCGCTCTCGTCAACAGCCTCGTCAGCGGCGACCGCGCGTTGATGCAAAGTGCCTTACTTCGACTGCGGGATCTCGATCGGTACAGAGACACCGCCCCGCGCGGTGCGCAGACCTGGGAGGTGCCGCTCCACACTCCCGACATACTGGCGTCGGCTCATCTGGTGAAGGCGTATACCATCGGTTATGAGATGACCGGCGAAAGCCGCTACCTCGATATGGCCAGGCACTGGGCGTGGACCGGCATACCCTTCGTCTACCTCGTCAAGCCGGTCCCGGAGCCGATCGGCCTGTACGCTACCATTCCGGTTTATGGCGCCACCAACTGGGTAGCGCCCAACTGGATGGGCTTGCCTGTCCAGTGGTGCGGTCTCGTCTACTCGGATGCCCTCTATCGCCTCGCCCGCTACGATCGAACGTTCGATTGGCGCCGGGTGGCTGATGGCATATCCGCGTCGGGCGTGCAGCAGAGCTGGCCGACGTCAGACCAGGACCTGCAGGCACTTCTGCCGGACAGCGTGACCCTTCGCAGCCAGAATCGCAATGCGGTTGCCATTAACCCCGGCACGGTCCAGGCCAATGCCATCCGCCTGTTTGGCGGCCCGGAAGTCTATGACTATCATGTCTTCCGCAAGTCGGGGCACATCGTGCATGCTCCCGGCGAGATCCGTGATGCCGTTGAAACTTCGACCAACCTGTCGTTCCGCTACCGCCACTGGGCTAACAGACCGGTCAGTTTGCTCATCTGCGGTCTCAAGAAGGCCCCGACGGTACGCATGAACGATCAGCTCGTCCAGCTTAAGTCCAGCGACTACGATCCCGAAACCGGACATGCGGTCATACCGATCGCTGCATCGGCGGGCTCGCTTGTGAAGGTCACGGTAACGTTCTGATGGAGGCCCGGCCTACCAGCGCGCCGTCCGGCAGCCATCCTGACTGGCCCACGCGCAGGATCGTCATTCTCGGCTCGACCGGCTCGATCGGCACCCAGACGCTCGATGTCGTTCGCCGTCTGGCCGGTCGTGTCGAGGTCGTCGGCATTGCGGCACACCGCAACGCCGACATGCTGCTGGCTCAGGCCGAGGAGTTTGACGTGCCACACGTGTGTCTGGCCGAGCCAGAGGCCGCGCACGGTCTCGCATCAGCGTCGCCTGCACGCATGGTATACGTCGGCCAGGACGGCATGAACCAGCTCGCCGAGCTGCCCGAAGCCGACACCGTGGTGGTTGCCGTCGCGGGAGCCATCGGCATCGCTCCCACCCATGCCGCCATCCGGTCCGGGAAGCGTATCGCGCTGGCAAGCAAGGAGGTTCTCGTCGCCGCGGGCGAATCCACCATGCAAATGGCGAGATCGCACGGCGTGGACATCGTGCCCATTGACAGCGAGCATTCTGCACTCTTTCAGTGCATCCACGGCAATCCATCGGCACACATAGAGAGCCTGATCCTGACCGCATCGGGTGGCCCATTCCGTGATTTCGACCTCGAGCAGATGCGAGCGGTTGGGCCTGACGATGCTCTGCGCCACCCAACCTGGAACATGGGCGGTCTCGTGACCATCAACTCGGCGACGTTGATGAACAAGGGTCTGGAGGTCATCGAGGCGCGCTGGCTGTTCGACGTGCCCTCCGACCGGATCGAGGTGATCATTCATCCACAGAGCATTGTCCACTCGTTGGTCCGGTTCCGTGACGGCTCTGTTCTCGCGCAGATGGGCCTTCCCGACATGCGGCTCCCAATCCAGTACGCCTTGCTCTATCCAGACCGCATCGACACGGCGTTGCCCCGGCTGGAACTGTCCGCCTGCGCCCCTTTGACCTTCGCTGAGCCAGACACTCAACGGTTTCCAGCGCTGCGGCTCGCGCGCGATGCCATCGCTGCGGGAGGAACGATGCCTGCGGTCATGAATGGCGCCAATGAAGTCGCCGTCGCGCGCTTTCTGGAACGTGATCTCCCGTTCCTAGGTATTATGAAAACAGTGGAAGCCGTAATGAGCCGCCACAGCCCTGTCGAGCCGTCCTTGCCGAATGTTATGGCGGCGGATTCATGGGCCAGGGAGCAGGCGCGGCGTTCCTAACCGCTCGCGGTCGTTTTCGGAGTTGTGATCACCATGGATGTCCCGCTCGGGATCTTGTACCTCATCGTAACCATCAGCCTCCTTGTGCTGGCTCACGAGGCGGGGCATTTCCTCATGGCTCGCTGGTGTCGCATGCGGGTCGAGGACTTTTCGTTGTTCTTCGGTCCTGTCATTGCCAGGCTAGGCAGGCGCGGGGACACAGAGTTTCACATCCGCTCGATTCCGTTCGGCGGCTTCGTCCGCATCGCCGGCATGGAGCCCGAAGACGTGTCAGGCGGGATCCCCGTGCTGAAGGCGCTTTCTCGGGCAACCGCGCAGGGCGACGCGGCGCTGGATGCAGCCATATCGAGGCTGGGACGCGACACGCTCAACAAGGTCGCGCCGGACAACATCCGCACGCCTGTCAGGGAGGTTCTCGCCACAGCCATTGGCGAGGACGGGCGTCTCACCCCGACCGGCATCGTCGAGCTGTCGAAGTTGAGAGGCGCTGAAGACGCCAACGCCGATGAGACCAAGCTGATCGAGCTCGTCCTCAACGCTCACCAGCGCGCAGAAGACCCGGGTCTGTTCGCCAACAAGCCACTCTACCAGAGGGCGCTGGTCATTCTGGCCGGTCCGGTCGCCAGCCTTCTCTTCGGTTTCTTCGTGTTCTGCCTGATGGGGATCACATCCGGCCTGCCCACCAAAGACAGCAAGACGACCAACCAGGTGGCTGAGGTGGTGAGCGGCGGCGAGGCGAGCCGTGCGGGGCTTCGAACCGGAGACTGGATCGTCGCTATTGATGGCGTCCGCATCGTGAGCGGCAAGCAGATGGTTGAGATGATTCACAGTCGCGCCGACAAGCCCACGACCATTTCGGTGCGGCGAGGCAAGCGGACCTTCGACGTAACCGTAACGCCGAAGCCGCGGGAGTTCGAAGACGAGAACGGCAAGACGGTAACGTGGGGAGCCATCGGCATCGTCGCCAACGTCGAACTCCGGCGCGTGGGCCTCGTCGAGTCGGTCAAGCATGGCGCCATCAGGACGGCTTTCTTCATGGTGCAGCTTGTCACCATACTTTCCGATCATCGGCAGGCGAAAGAGAGCGTCGGCGGCCCGATTGCGATGGGACACATGGCCACTCAGGTACAGCGGCTCGGTCTTGGAGCCATGATGCTGGTCGCTGCGCAGTTCAGTCTCAGCCTCGGAGTGCTCAACCTCCTGCCCGTGCCTGTCCTGGACGGAGGTCACCTGCTGCTGATTGCGATTGAGGGAATCAGACGGCGCAAGCTGTCGCCCAGAGAGGTATACGGAGCCCACGCCGTCGGCTTGGGCATTATCGCCCTGCTCATTATCGCCGTCACGTACAACGACATCGCGCGGCTCGTCGCTGGTTGATCAGCGGCCGCTTTCGAGCATTACCTCAACGGTAATCCGATCGCCAGGGCCGACTGTCACCGGCGGATCAAGGCTCACTTCGATCCGTCCACCTTCGCCTTGTCGCGCTGTGCATGCTGTCGGTGCGCCGCCAACAGCAACGCGCACATCCTCGATCGTGTGCCTCCTCGGCAACCGCAGCGTCACCTGACGTACCGCGAGGGGCGTGGTGAGGCTCGGCCCCAGCCCAAGCCTTCGCGGCGCGACACGCATCGGCATGACACGATCAAGCCGAACCTCAACCGTCGTCCGCGACGGCAGTTGACGCCACTCACACCACGCCCAGTAGCCCGGCAGGAAGATCGGCCCCGACAGGCGTGACTGTGTGGGTCCAAGGCGGGGCGCCAGAACCAGCTCCTGACGTTCCGGGTTCCATTCGCATCCGATCAACGCTCGCCAGTCATCCCAGGCGGATGGTGTATGCGCGCCGACACGACCTGAATCTGGCAATTTCTCACCGAGGCCTGCAGCGAATGCCGCGGCGTCGGCATCGTTGGCCAACGTGGCCAGGTCCAGCAAGGCCTCGACATCTGTCCGTGTCGAAGCTCGGCGCTCTGCGAGCCGTCCCAGAGCAGGTATCGCCGCCTCTCGCAAGCCCGGCCAGATGGCAGACAACCAGGCCCGGTTCGAGGTGGCGTGAACATGCGCGGCCGCAAGCACTGCAACGTCGGCCGAAAGCCGATCATCTTCTTCCTGGAGCAATCGTCGCGCCGACGCCGTCGCCAGCCGCCACTCGATATCGGCGGCATCGAGTTCTGGGAAGAGCGCCAGAAGCGCAGACTGCATGCGGAAGCGACGCTCCAAAGACAGCGACTGGTCGGCCCCATCTTCGCCAGACCCAATGAGCGCCGCGGATGAAGCCTGCCCCTCGCCTTGAGCCACCCACTGCGTGACGCACATGGCCTCCTCGAGTTCGACGGAGAGTTTGGGCAGGGCTGCTTCACCTGCAACCGACCGCGACAGTCGCGTCTGCCACTCGCTGGCCAGGGCGCGCAAGGCCCCTCTGTCCTCAAGGACAAACCTGCCAACAGCCTCGGCATTCGCAAACCGCCCGGCGTACAGCGGCCTGAAGTCCGCGCCGTGACGGTCGTAGATGCGTGGGGAGTGCCACGCAATGACGAACGGGATCTCTCGGGTTTCGTTCGCCTTCATGTCCAGGCGCACGGCGACGGCTCCGGCAACGTTGCGCGTCGTGCCCGCTTGCGATGCCTCGTCTTCGGTCACGGAGCCTCGCTCCTTGAAGGTGTTCCACCATCGTGGCGCATCCGCTGCCGGATCCCATGCACATACGGTGACGTCGGCATCGGGCGAAGGAAACCGGGTGAGCAGGGCCTGGCTTCCCCGCGCATTGTGCATGCGGAGGTCGGCCACGGGCTCATCCTCAAGCTCTGGTCCCATGAAGGAGATCCCGGCGACCCCAGCCGAGGTTGCCAAGGCTCTTGCTGTGATGCCGCGACGGAGGCTGAAGGGCCCTAGCCCTGACGCGCCCCCTAAGCCGAGAACCGTCTCCCAGCTCACGGCAACAGCCACCTCGACAGGCGCCCGCGATACGTTGCGCACGGTGAACACGATGGGAACAGCAGGGATGCTCGATGCCGTTACATCGTACGGAATGACCGGCGCGAACAGCTCAACGGAGACCGTTACGGGCAGGTCATCATCGAGGCTGGCTAGAGACGCGAACGGAAAAGCGTGGCGTGACGCTAGCTTCTCGCTGCACGGCAGACCATAATGGCTTGAGCGTGCAAGGACACGCGCCGTCGTGCGTCCTTGCGCCTTCGTCCACACGGCGAGAAACGAGCCGCGTTGCGGAGCAACCGGGTAGGCGTGGTTCTGGCTCAGCGCAGTCGCACCGAACCCCTCGGATCCGCGCCACTCTATCCAGCCGGTCCCGATACCTCCCAGCCGTACCGCACTCGGGCCCGAATCCAGTCCTGCCTGCCCGCCGAATAGCGCGGCCATGCACACCAAGCAGGCAGCAGCCAGCACCTGCTCGCTACCTCACACCGATCTGCGGCATTGAGCGCGCTCAGCGATCGGGACGCGTCACACGAATGGTTCGATGTGTCACCCAGGTCTTGCCGCGCCACGTAACCCGTGCGTCCACCCGGTACTCGCCTGCCTGCGTCGCCGATGGTATCGTGGCCGTATAGGGCACGCGCACCACGCTGTTTTCACGGTGCACGTTGACCGAACGAGACGCCTTGCCTTTAACCTCCCAGCTCGCCGGCGGCTCAACCGTCACCTGAGCGCGTTTGAAGCCGGGCGCCGCCGAAGTCAGTGTCACATTCAGCTTCACAGGCGTAGGACCGATGAGGACGATATCCGACGGATCCGCTTCGAGCGTGATGGTGAACGCTTCCTCGATCGAAAACGATGCTGTGCTGGAGACCACCGAACCATCATCCAACGTGGCGGACACAGAGAACTGGTAGAAACCAGGTACCGCATCCTCGGGCAACGGCGAGGAGTAGCGGAGGCGCAACGTCTTCAGCCCCTTCAGCGGCTGCACGTTGACCTCTCGGAGCAGCTTCACGTAGGACTCGGCGGCGCCGACGCCCGTCCATGTTACCGAGCGGACTCCCCGCGGCTGATCCAGTTGGTTGGACAGATCGAGCGTGGCAAAGAGCGTCTGCCCCGGCACGAGAGCGGAGTCCTCCAGCGTCAGGCGGGGGACCACCCCGGGTGCGGCGACCACCTTGGCCTCCGTCAGAGTGACATCCAGCAGCAGGCGAGGCTCATACGGCGCGGTCGCGGCCGGCGAGATTCCGGCCGGGACGAAGTCTGCTCGGAAGCCCAGCTGGGCGCCTGCCCGCGGAGCAATGCCGGCGACTCCGCGCGGAATGCTGGCCTCGACGACCTGACCGGACGCGACCTGTCGCGCAGCAATGCCAACCAAACTCGGGCTAACCACCGTCTCATTCCAGACCGGCGCGTCGCGCGTGACGCTGGCATCGAGAAGCCGGACTGTCACGGGAGCGACGGATGCCGCGCCGACCGGCGCGATCACGAGCTCGAGGTTGTCCTGACCTCGCAGCCAACCGTCTCCGTTGCCGTCTACGTTCACGACGAACCAGCCCGGGCTGTCCATGCGAGCGGCGACATAGAGGTTGTCATCATCCCAGTTGAGGTACACCGTGCCCTTGACTGCTCGATCGCCAACGGTGTAGAGAGGCGTCCACTCGTTGTCGCTGATCACGCCATCCAGCGTGGGCCGCAACTTCAGGCGCTGGGGATCAAACGGGTATTGCGGCCTCTCCCTGTAGTTGATCACGACGGCCGGCTGAGCTACCTGAACGCTGCCAGTCGTTGACTCCGCC
>JAAYVH010000194.1 GCA_012517255.1 Chthonomonadales bacterium | reverse complement strand
GGTGACAGGTCCTGCCGCCGCAGTACCCACGTTCTTGAACCGCACGCGCAGGCGGAGCTTGCCATCCGCATCGCGCGTTAGGCTCTCGAACGTGCACGTGATCTTCGGCACGCCGACATGTATCGTGGACGAAGCCTCAGACGGAACGCTCACCGCATCGCCCGCCCAGGTCACACGCAAGGTCATCTTCTTCTCGGTCGTGCCTTCGGGAAGAGTGGGCAGCACGTAGGGCAGCGATGCACGCCCGAGGGCCCCGGTCCGTTGCGTGCCCACAAGCGTGTCGTCAACGTAGAAGCTCAGCTCGCGGTTCTCGAGGAAGCCATCACCCGAGTCGAGTGTGGCAATCAGGTTCACCGTCGAACCGCTCGATCCCGGGACGTCGCCCAGGTAGACCCACGAGTGAGCCTTCTTGAACACCGGGCCGGCCAGAGCGCCGAGGTTACCGCCGGTGTCTTTGGCCCGAACATAGTAGTTCCCGCTGGGAAACGGGAGCGCTAGCATGCACGCTGCCTCGTTCCGCACGTCGCCGGCCGCGATGTCGGCGACCTTCGCCGGTCCCTGGGTTGAGCCTGCCCGGTAGACCTCGTACCCATTGACATCCCACTGCAATCGGTCCTCGTAGCTCGGGGACCCTGGTGGCATCCATGTCAATAGAGCAGCTGAGTAGGTGTCATCCCATTTGACCTGCAGCTCGCGGGGCTGAGCGGGAGGTGTGGTGTCGGTAATATAGAACGGTACGGACCGAACTTCGAAGTATGGATGTGCGGCCACAGGGGATGACTGGCCGGGGTATCCCGTATGCCAGACGGAATACCTGACGTAGTACGGCCTTGTGTCTGCCCAGTACGCCTGGTATTCTGGCCCCAGATCCGGGCGGTTGGTAGAGGAGAACGTGTAGAAGTTCGAGCGAAATGTGTACGTCGTCCCGGCGTTGAGTACGTTGTAGACGTAATTGCGATCTCCGAAGTCGATGCGACCGACCTGCCCCGTTCCGCCCTCCGAACCATCGGCAATCGGGGTCAGCGTATTCTCGAGTTTGACGCCGTCGGGCGACACAATGTCCAGGCCAACCCAGGGGCGCAGAAGGGGGTTCGGCGTCGTGTTGGTTGCCTCGACCGCGAACCGTGCTGGTTCACCTAGCCTGAGTTTTGGAGGAGAGCCCGCAAGACCCTCGGCGCGAGCGCTGTTGACCAGCAAGGTAGTCTCGAGCGTCGGGGCACGGACGAAGGCTACCTCGGCTGTTGCCGGCGAAGCTAGGAACTGGCCTGTCAACTTCAGGCCAACGTCAAACGTGATGACGGTCAGCATGGCAAGGAGCGCCGCCGCCACTTCGGGCAAGGCCAACGCCACCAACGCTGCCACAAGCGCCGTCGTGACCAGCGTCCCCCAGATGGCGGATGCCACCATCCTAGGTAGTTCTGCGATGGCTGCCGGTGCGCCCGTCGTCGCGTAGTCAAGACCGTAGGAACGGCAGAAGCTCAGAGCGGCTTTGGTAACCAGCGCCCAGAAGCCACTTGCACCCAGCGATCCCACGGCGGCCGCACTCGATGCCCCGAGAGCCCTGAGTGTCATCGAGGCGCCCAGGTCCCGAAGCAACTGCGAGCCTGCGCCGGGACCGTCCTTCGCTCCGAGCACATGCAGTTGGACAATGCCCTGAGCGGCGGCTCGACCCAAGTCGACATCAACGCTCGGCTTCGGGAACAGGCCGGCAAGTTCGGTGAAATGCTCGAACAGGCCGTTGCCGGGGAGAACGCGAAAGTAGAGCGCATCATCGCCGCTCTCGGCGGCCCATCTCACCTGCATGTCGCTGGGAGGGGTCAGCCAGAGGTCTGTCTTTTCGGCCAGTGTTCCATCGAGGCAGCGCGCGGAGTAGTACCCCAGCGACAGATTGGTCACACGACCGATTGCGCCCGAAGTGCCCTGAAGGACCTGACCGGCGAAGGCCAGGTTGCCCCACGGATTCACTGCGCTCCACCCCGTGAGCAGCTCATCCGCGCTCTTGACCACGTAGTCGGTGAAGGTGCCCAGCTGATCCGACGCGCTGGTGTTGCCCGCGTTGTCTCGGCAGCTCAGCCGGATCGTGAGCAGATCGTTGGGGTTCAGCACTGGAGTCTGCCATGTGTAGAACGTGCCGCCGCCTACCTTGTCCGCCCAGAAGGCGTCGAGATACGGATCGTGGCCGACGCTAGAGAGAACCGCTTCACCGTCCGCGACCTGCTCGCCGACTCCCAGCCAGGTCATCGCACCGTTGTTAACAGAGAACCCCAGCTTGAACGAGCCCTCGCTGAGACCGCTACCGCCCTGCTCGTCAACAGCCCTGGCGTACACGTAGACGCGGCGATTGCTGGGATCTGGAAGCGTCGGAACCTGGAACACCGCCCACATGAACGCCTTCGGCGGAGTGGTGTCCGGTCCTCTCAGCTTCAGGACAAACGTATCACGCTCTCCACCGTTGAACGTCGTGTCAAATGCCCCGTCGGTTGTCGGAAAGTCCGCCGACCAGGTATCTCCGGCGACGAACACGGCGTCATTTGGCCCGACGGCGACGGGGGAGGCATAAGAGCCGTTGGACCCGTTAATGAAAGTGGAGTACAGCAACCCGCTTCCATCCGCGGACAACCGCGTCACCGCCGCGGCAAGCCCACCCGATAGCCCGTACGGCAGCCGGTCCGGAGTGACAGGGTAATCGGGTGAATGAGTTTCCATTCCGACCCAAATCGACCCATCAGGTGCAACATCCAGTCCGTTGGGAGTGTCACGTCCGCTGCCGCCAATATACGTCGAGAAGATGAGCGTTGAGCCGTCCGCAGACAGCTTCAACACTGCTGCTTCCGAGTAGATGTCTCCGCTCCCGCCATTGTACGTGCGGTCATAGGCTCCTGGCGTCGTCGGGAAGTCCGCGCTTCCGGTCATCACGCAGACCACGACGGACCTGTCCGGCAAGACGCGCACGCGACATGCTATCTCCGGGTTTGAGCCACCGATATACGTGGACCAGACAAGCGTGGATAGATCGGGTGAGAGCTTGGCCACATAGCCGTCCTGGTACCATCCCCACCCACCGTTGAAGGTCGTGTCGTAGGCGCCTTCTGTCGTGGGGAAGCCTCCGTTGGTGTTGCCAACCACGTAAACATATCCTTCGGGATCGAGAGCAATCTTGCGCCCCTCCTCCGTCGAAGGACCGCCGAGCAGGGTGGAGGCGAGGATCGTACTTCCGTCAGCGGATAGCTTCAGCACAAATGCGTCGCTGACCCAGCCAGACCCTGCGAAGGTGGTGTCGTAGGCGCCCGCGGTCACAGGAAAGTCCCGGGAGTACGTGAAGCCGTGAAGCACTGCCTCGCCGGCAGACGTGACCGCTATCCCCTCCGCCACCTCCTGGTCGCCGCGGGCTATGTACGTCGAGTAGACCAGCGAGGAACCGTCAGGGCTCAGCTTCGTTACGTATACGTCGTAGCTACCCCCATAGACCGGCTGCAGCGCACCCGGTGTGGTCGGAAAATCCCTGGACTCCGTTCGTCCCGTAACATACGCGCAACCCCTGGCATCCACAGCCAGGCTCAGAGCATAGTCCCGACCGCTGCCGCCGAGGTAAGTACAGTAGACGATCGTGCTGCCGTCGGGTGACAACTTCGCCACGAATACGTCGTCGCCGCCATTGTGGGTCTGGTCGTAGGCATTGGACGTCACTGGCAGGTTCGACGAGTCGGATATCCCGGCAAAGTACAAGTATCCAGATCCGTCCACGACAATGTGTCTCATGTGATCCCAGCCGTTACCGCCGAAGAAGGATGAGTACACGATGGCGGTTCCGCCCTGTGCACCCACGCGACTGTGCGCGGCGAGCGCCAGCAGCACGGTAATGATGAAAGAGACTTTTCGCATTGACACGGGTCATCCTCCTTGTGTCAGAGCTACCCACTGGCGGGGTGCTGTTGCGTAGACAACGTGGGCCTAGTAAGAATCGAGACTCCTGGCGACACTCAATCTGCGGTTTTTCGACTTATGGGCCGCGTTTTGGGCGGTTTTTGCGGCGAGGGAGCCGGCGCTGCGGCGGGAGAACACCATCCCGGCAGGCACCGTTACAACGACCTCGAGGCCTTCGCCCAACGCACCGGCGCGGCATGATTCGACCGCTGTGTGGGTCGTTCGCCAACGCGGTACAGAGGGTGGCGCTTTGGATGGGCGCGGCTATTCCCGAGCAAGCCCCACAGATAGGAATGGCCCGATCCGGTGTGCATCGTCCCGAACCGGGCCATCCGACGCTGAAGCCGGGTCAATCGGTACGCTGGCTACCTGGCCCTGCGGTCGAGCCTCCGCCGGAGTATGCCGAAACCGCCCAGACCAACCATGCCGATCAGACTGGCCAGGGTGCCAGACTCGGGGACGATGGCGCCCTCGAGACGGAGCGTGAACATCACTTCGTTCGAATCCTCCGGGTCTCCATAGACGTAGACGGACCCCCCATAGTCCCCTGGAGTCGCGCCTGCATCCGCATAGGCTGTCAGGAACGTGCCGTATACCGTCTCACCCGCGCCGAGGGTTGCAGGAAACGTGGAAACGAACGCGTCATCGTCCCATGTGATACCGCTATGGGAAAGGTTCACCATCAGGCCGAGTAGATCCACCGCACTCGCGCCGTTGTTGGTGATCCAGCCCGACACCGGCGCCGATCCGTTGGGCGCGATCAGGATCGGG
>JAAYVH010000193.1 GCA_012517255.1 Chthonomonadales bacterium | reverse complement strand
GGTTGCAACCTCGGATCGTGTGTTCGCGACCCTTGTCCTCCGGCTGGTACGCCCCTACGTGGTGCGCACGCAGCCCGCCGGTGATTGAGCCGGCGCGAAGCGCCGTGTCGAAATCAAGGCGGGCGATGTTCGTCCGGATGGCGGTCGTTCGGCCCGTAGGGGCGAATCAACCGCAGAGCTGAACCGTCATGAAGAGGAACGCGGCAGCGCGCGGTTGGTTCGCCCTTGTTACGGCGTCAAGTGAATGGCGTACCAGCCGGTTGCCACCTCGGATCGTGTGTTCGCGACCCTTGTCGTCCGGCTGATACGCCCCTACGACATGAACATGCAGTCGGCGACGGAGAGTCTGGGTTACTTCAGCGCGGTCGGCCAGGCATAGAGCAGGAAGTTCCGGTCCTTGCTGTTCATCACGACGAGCAGCCCCCTGGGGAATAGCGAGCCGAACGCGCCCGGCGCTGTCTCGATGCCGTCCGTGTCGTCGGCGCCACCCTCGATCACGGCGACCTCGCGATGATCATGGGGCTTGCCCGGGGTTCCTTCGCGGGTGAAGACATGGTAACGGCTGCCGCCCTTGATCTGCTCGGTCGAGATGACATAGCCCCTGCCGCGGCGCGTCGGCATGATGGCAATGCCCTCATGATCGCCCCTATAGCCGTCCGTCGCGAACTGAGCGAGCTCCTTGCCGGCATTCGGGCGGTCCGGATCGGCATGGTACTTGCGCACCCCAAAGCCCTCGTCGGAGTAGTATACGTACCCGAGCTCGTCATCCACGCAGACCGACTCGATTTCGCCCTTGCCGCTGAATGCCCCGAACATGCGAACCAATCGGGCGTTGACCTTGCCATCCTTCCCAGACGTAAGCCTGTACTGGCCAAGATAGCCCTCCGCCGGACCGCTCTTGCGCGAGACGATGGCGAACAGCGCGCCGTCACGCCTGCGGTGGTAGAGGCTGATCCCCATGGGCAGCGAAGCATCCCCGGCGGCATCGGCGAACACGCGCGCCGAGCCTGTGATATCGGTCAAATAGGGCGCTGACCCCCGAACGCGAAAGACTCGGAGCCGTTTCGCCCGCCGCTCCGCCGCCACGGCAAGGTCGAGCGTCTGCCCGCCGAGGCGAACGCCTTGCTCAATGTCAACGTTGTTGGGCCGATCGATTCCGCCGACGCGCTGCACCTGTTTCCCCTGAAGATTGAACACGTACAGCGCGCCCGCGGCCCCCTCGGCCTTGTCGGTTCCGACGATAAGCGAGCGTGTCCGATCCGAAGGGTGAACCCAGATGGCAGGATCATCGGCGTCCTGACCGACAGGCGCGGTGGCGACGGCAGGTTTCGCCGTGATAATGCGAGGCGCGCCAAGCAACGCGAGGCTCGCCGCCCCCCAGGCCAGTGAGATAACCACAACCGCGCCCGTGAGCGCTCTTGTCGGATTGCGTCGGGTCATTGACCGTCCTTTCATCCTGTGCGTCGGCGGCGCCCATGACCGCCATTCGCGCGAAGGCGGGAATCCACGAATGGCATGTGGGTCCCCGCCAGGGACATGCGAGGATGACGACTGAAGGATGCATGCTGGGATGACGAAAGCGACACCCCCTCCCCCGTCAAGGGGGAGGGAAGAGAGCGCCGGTTCGTCAGGCGAAGCGTGCAGCCGTCGCATAGCGCTACGCCCACACGTCATTGCGAGCGAAGCGAAGCAATCCCGAAGGCATTTGCTCGTCCCGTATGGCGACGCCTATCTGCCCATCGGCGCGGACCGTTCGGGATCGCGTCGCTTCGCTCGCGATGACGGAGGCGCGCCCATCACCGTTTTTGGGGCGAGCGCGGGAACCCATCCACGGCCTGTGGGTCCCCGCCAGCGATAGGCGCGCTGTCTACCGCCTAAGGGCAGGGATCGTTGGCGGGAGCCGTCCACGGCCCGCAGTCGCCCGTGCGGCCGCCGTTTCCGGCCGGCGGGAAGACCCAGTTGGCGTTCACGCACCGATCATTGTTGCGATAGACACCCCGAGCGAACTTGGCGTGCCCGTCAATCCACGTGATGTTGAGGCCCTCGTTATGCTCGATCCGAATCTCGAGGCAGCTCGCGCGGCCTGCGTCGGTGAGCTCGTCGCCTTCGACATCGCTATCGTTGTTCTCGAGATACAGGAACGTGCCCGACGGATCCTCGTAGGCTGCGAGAGTGGGCCATTCGTCCGTCACGTGCTCGTTGATGCCGTAGCTTGCCCAGTAGGGATAGCGCCCCTGCGAGTCCAGCACGAGCCCCCAGGTCGCGGCGGGCTCAGGGGTGATCTGGGCGGGATTGCTGATGTACTGGATGCCGTCGCGGTCGCTGGGACACGCGTAGATGTTGCCCTTGGCCTGGGTGAAGTTCTTCGGGTAGCCCTTGATGTACGGCTGAAGAAGGAACAGCCAGTGGCGATGTCCCCACGACCCTGACATGAACGTCTCGTCGTAGTCCTGCACATACATCATGGTCGCGGTGCCCATCTGCTTCATATTGGAGAGGCACATGGTCTGGCGGGCCTTCTCACGGGCCTGAGCAAATACCGGGAAGAGAATGGCTGCAAGGATCGCAATGATGGCGATGACCACAAGCAGCTCGATGAGGGTGAAACCGTTACGTCGCATACGCATCTCCTTTGTCCGCTTCTTGCCCCCTGTTGCGTTTGTCAGGGGGCCGCTCGCCAGCACGGGGCAGGTCGGCCGGCGAGCGGCTGTGAGCGGTACGATGCGCATGATAGAGGATGCGCTTTATGCCTCCGTTATACGGCGGCTAACTTTCCGATAAGGCTTGCCGGGCGTCAGGACACGCCGATTCCGCGAGAGTCCATGATCCATGCTCCGTCGCCGGACGAACGCGCCCCGTTCGCCTCGTCCAGGAGCTCGGCGAAACACTCAACGGCGCTCAGAATGTCGCCCGCAGCTTCGGAAGTGCGCCCGGCTGCAAACGCAGCGGCTGCCCCGCCCTGCTCACGCCAGGCCTGACGATAGGCGTAGGCCGCGTTGGAGACATCCGACTGCGCCTCGTAGTAGTAGCCTAACTCCGCCCAGCTCACGGCGGCTGCCGACTGATCTGAGGCGTCGGAAGTCGCTGAGGCGGCAGGACGTCCTGCGGCAGGCTCGGTCTTCGGAGCCGCCTTGCCGCTGGCAAGGCGCTGGCGCTGCCGGAGCATTCGCTGAATGGCAGCTCTTTCGGCAGCTGTGTCGCGCTTGCTGGCTTTCCGGTCACCGTCGGATCCTGGTCTCGCAGTATCCCGAGCCGTCCGCCGCAACGCGCCTCTCCTGTCGATGGATTCCGCAGCCGCTTGCCGATTGACGGGAGTTTCGGGCTGTCCGGCGTCTCGTGCGATCCGGACTTCCCGGGTCGGGGTGGCGCCGGGAAGGATTGGCTCGCGGCGCAGCGAGTGCACGACAACGAGCCCGGCTGTGGCTGCAACGGCGACAGCGCCGGCCCATCCGAGAGCGGACATGGCCGGACGTCGGCCTGGCGCCGCGTGCCCACCGGCCAGCGCTCCGGGCGCATCTATGGCAGCCCACATGTTGGCAACAAACGCTTCCGACGGTTCGGGCGCATCGAGAGCCGATGCGAGGCCATCACGGATCGTGCGAAAGTCCTTCGCCGCACGCGCGCACTCGGGGCATCTCTCCATGTGCCGCCGCGCCCATCCCCAGCGAATATCCTCATCACGGGCGGCGCTGCGCGCTATGAGGCGCTCTACCCATGGACATAGAGGGTTCATGATGATGCCTCCGCGGCGAACTGTCGCCGCAGTCTTCGCATGGCGGCTGCCAGTCTGCCCACGACGGTGGATTCGGGCAGCCCCAGATCGGATGCAATCTCACGATAGGTGCGCCCATAGGCGTAGTGCAGCACAATGGGCGCGCGCAAATGGTCGGGCAGGTCGGCAACCGCCCTGCGCAACTCCGTCAGGCGCTCGGCGGCGATCAGCGTGCTCTCGGGCGTCTGACCGTCAGCCGACGGTTCATGGCTGCCTGGTTCGGCGTGGCCGGTAGCGAAAGCGAGCCGGACGGCGCGCCGTCGAATCGCGTCACGGCACAGATTGCGCACGATGCTCATGATCCACGCGCCCCATGGACGTCGCGGGTCAAAGTCGGGAAGTGCGCGGTAGGCCCGCACGAACGCCTCCTGGGCGACGTCTTCGGCATCGTCGCGGTTGCCCAGCATAGCATAGGCCGTTGAGAAGGCGAGCTTGCGATAGCGCTCGACCAGCGCCGAATAGGCCAGGCGGTCACCGTTGGCGGCCGACCGGGCCAGCGTCTCATCGGTGACCGTCGCGCAATCGCTCGTCATCGCGGCTTCCATCGTCGTGCCATCCTGAAGGGTTGGGCGGGCCGGCGCGCGGCCCGCCAGACAATCCCTACTTTTTCATGGCCGACTGCTTCTGCTCGAGCAGCTCGATGAGATCCGCCAGAGAGAGGCGCGGTCCGAGACCCATCATGGGTGGCATGCCCATCATACCGCCCATGCCGGGAAACTGCATGCGCGGGCCGCCGACACCGCCCTGCTGAGCTCTCTGCCGCTGGACGGGCGGAGGCGGCTGGGGGCCTTGCGACGCCTCAACGTAGGGCGTGTCGCCGAAGGGCTCGGGACCCGCGCCGCCCTGGAAGTCCGGCATCGGCGCAGCGCCTCTGCCGTCAGGACCGTTGGGGCCTGCCGGTCCGCCCGGGCCCATGCCTGGCATGCCCGGTCCCATCGGTCCGGGTCCCATTCCCGGCATCCCTGGCCCCATCGGTCCAGGTCCCATCCCCGGGCCCATGCCTGGCCCCATGCCGGGTCCCATCCCCGGCATCATCGGCGGACCAAATCCCTCACCCAGCAGACGTCGTATGACGCCCGCCTTCTCGCCGCCGACTGCATCGGTCATCTTCCCCCAGAGCCGTTCAACTTTGTCGCGATACGCTTCGGCGATCTCTCGCATCGCGTCGCCGGCGCCCTGCGGCGGATTGTCGTCAGGGCCTGCGGCCAGCAGCGCCTGTCGCTCACGCTCGAGAACCTGAAGCGTCCTCTCGTGCAGCGCGCCCTCGGCCTCACGCATCTCCCGCAAGACCGCCAGCGCCGCCCCGACATCCTTGGCGGTGAAGCGCGCCGCGTGGATTTCGCGCAGCGCCATGATCTGTGCAGTCTTCGCGGCCAGCTCCGGCTGGTTCATTCCCATGAGCCCAGGCATCCCCGGCCCCATGGCTGCGGGCCCGCGTCGCGCAGGACCTTGCGGCTGACCTTGAAGCTGACCCTGAGGTCTTCGCTGTCCGGCTCCCCCCCGACCCGCCGGGCCTTGCGCGACGGCGGAACTCGCGGCGAGCATGAGCGCAACAACTATGGGCGCCAGCCAGCGTCGTGCCGTTCTGTTCATGTCTGCTCCCTCCTTGGTGAATGTGCGGACCATCGGAACTGGAGGCGACGATCCGCGCTTTTGTCAGTCTGTTACTGGAAGTACGCACCAGCGCGCCACCTCCAAACACCGTCCAACGACGATGATTCGCAAAAAAGGCCCGGCATCCCGAAGGACACCGGGCCGAACTATGCACGGAGACGATCGCCGCTAGAACACGAACATCCAGCCATCCGCCGTGGAGCCTTTGTAGGAGCTGTCGCCCGCAAAGGTCCCGGTTATCGTGTGGTCGCCAGGCGCGAAGTCCGGCGCAACATAGTAGAGCAGGGACGCCCGGCCGCCGGAGTCTGTGACCGCCGATCCCACGGGGGTCCCGTCCACCTGGTAGGCGATGGTCTTGCCCGGGAGCCACTCCCAGTCGGTGGTGCGGCGCAGGTAGGCGCGCAGATACGTGTTGGTTCCGGCCTCCGCAAGGCGCGGCATGATCCACAGGTAGGTATCGGCCTTCTGGACAGTGATCGTGAGTTTGCCCTGGCCCGAAGACGGCAGATAGGTGGCATCGCCGGCGAATGTCGCCCGCACGATGGATGTCCCATTGGAGGTGCCGTCGGGCAGAATGTACGAGCCCGTAGCGCGGCCCGTCTCGCTGGTCACGGCCGTGCCGACATCAACGCCGTCCACCTGGAACGCCACGGTGCGCCCTACTACGGCTCCTCGGTCGGTCTCACGATAGAGGTAGGCTCGCAGGACCGCATCGTTCCCTGCGGCGCCCGTGCGATCGAGATCCGGCACGTAGCACAACGTCGCCGTGGGGCCGACCGTGAGGGTGGTAACCGCCGAACTTGGGGCATACACTGCGTCGCCCGCGTACTCGGCCCGGATAGCCCTGTCGCCGGCGCCTGCTCCTTCAGGTATGACGTAGGCCAGCGTCGCGTGGCCGGTGTCGTCGGTGACAGAGAGCCCGACGTCCACTCCATCCACCGTGAACCCGATCGTGGACCCCACCATGGGCGCTCCCCGGAACGCCAGCGAGGCTTCGAAGAGAACCGGCGAGCCGATCGAGCCAGCCTTATCCTGCCCGATGAGGGTGGTCGGGCGCTTTGAGGTGACGAGCGTGCCGTACCCCGTCGTCTCGAGGTTGTTCGCATCGCCGGCGAAGGAGGCCGAGATCGTTCGGTCGCCCGCCCCAAGGCCCAGCGGTATGGCGAAGTCGAGTGTCGCCACGCCGGAGGCGTCGGTGACAGCCGAGCCCGCGTTGATGGACTCCACCTTGAAGGTCACGCTGCGTCCGGCGAGCGGGCTGTCGTCGGTGGTGCGGATCAGCGTACCGCGGAGCGTGACCGTGTCTCCGAGTATGCCCGTCACACGATCCACGATGATATTTGTATTGGCCCGGTTGATCGTCAGCGTGTTGCTGCCGTCGCTGCCGCCGTAGGCGGAATCACCGGCGAAGCTGCCGCCGATGTCCTGGGTACCGACACCAAGGGCCTCGGGGATCCTGAAATCGTACACGGCGCGCCCCGTGAGATCGGTGACGCCCGAGCCGACAACGGTCCCCGCGACGCTGAAAGCGATATCCTTACCGAGGATCGGAGCGCCGCTGAGCCACACACGCAGATCCGCTTTGAGCGTAACGATCTCGCCGACCTGACCTGTGACAGGCAGGACGTCGAGAGCGGTGGGAACGGGCCAGAACGGGTTGCGGCACAGGACCGTGGTGGCGTCGCTCCGGCCATAGAGCACCTTCTGCTGGTCGGGACTGAACGCGACGGAGGTAACGCCGTAGGTGGCGATGCCGCTGCCAGTCTCCTGGTCGTAGGTCTGCAGCAAGGCCAGACCGGCGATGTGCCAGTACTGGAGCCGCCCTTCGTCGTCATGGTTGCCGCCCGTGACAATCACCTGTCCGTCTGGCGAGAACGCCACAGAACGGACCGGATCCGCGTGTCCTGCGGCAGCGCTGATCGGGGAGCCGTCGGCCACGTTCCACGACTTCAGCGTGCCGGTTGCCGAGACCGATGCGCCGGAGACGACGGTGTTGCCGTCCGGCGAGAATGCACCCGCCAGCACCCAGGCATCGGCCGCTGTCTTGCTCCATAGCTGCTGCTGATCGGAGACGCGCCACATGCGAAGCGTCTTGTCGGCGCTGCCCGAGGCCAGCTTCTGGCCGTCCGGAGAGAACGCGAGCGACAGCACATCGCTGAAGTGGCCGGTGAAGGTGCCGAGGAGCGCGCCGTCAGACACCCTCCAGAGCTTGATCTCCGCATCGGTTCCGCCCGTGGCGATCATGCTGCCGTCTGGCGAGAACGCCACCGAGGCCGTGCGCATCGCCAAAGAGATGGCCGGGGCGGCCTGATTATTGCACGTGACGTGCCAATCCGCC
>JAAYVH010000192.1 GCA_012517255.1 Chthonomonadales bacterium | reverse complement strand
GGGCAAGCACGGCAACGGCATCGCCGTCACGGGGGCGATGCATACGATCAGCCGCAACCTCATCCACGATACGCCCCACAGCGGCATCTTCATGTGGGGCAGCGGCCACACCGTGGAGTTCAACCGCATCCGGCACACCTGTCTGGAGACCGAGGACTCGGGAGCCATCGGCGGCGGAGCCATTGACTGGCTGTCGTGGCACGGCGTGACCATCCGGTACAACCGTATCGAGGACACTCTCGGCTACGGCTTTGATGAAGCCGCCGGACGCTGGCGCTCGCCGTACTTCGCCGCGGCCCTCTATCCCGATTGGGCGGCCAGCGGCGTGCGCATCATCGGCAACGTGCTCGTGCGGGCTCCGCGCACGTGCCTCATGCTGCACAGCGGCCGCGACAATGTAATCGAGAACAACGTTCTGGTGGATGGCGGCGAGTCCGTGTGTCAGTGGAACGGCTGGACCACTTCTACGGGCTTCTGGAGCTCCATGGTCGAGGGCTGGATTCGCAACTGGTAGGCGGTGCGTGACCTGCCGCCATGGAAGAAGCTCGGGACTCTGCGCGATCCCAGAAGCGTCCCCAGGGCGGACGGAAGCGTCATGCATGGCAACGTGTTTCGGCGCAACATCCTCGTCGCTGGCGATCCCGGCTCGGCGGTTTTCCGCTGGGAAGGCGTGCCCATGGATGCCAATCGGTCCGATCGCAACGTGATCTGGGCGGCAGGGCGGCCCATCCGTACGGGGCGGCTTGCCGCGAAGAGCGTGCACGGACCCAACATGATCGAGAATGCCGGCGCCGAAGCCGGTCCCATCGGCAGTCTGCCGTTGGCGTGGGCATGGCTTGTCAAAGGCGCCGAGCAGGCCGAGGTCGCCGTGGTGGAGGGGACGGCACATGCTGGCAGTCGCTCGGTGCTCATACGCCACGCCGCAGGGCCTGCGGCGCCAGGCGCGCTAACCATGGTGGCGCCCGGCAAGGCGTATCCGTACGTGCCGGGAGCGGTCTACCGGCTGGAGGTGTGGCTGCGAGCCGATGCCGAGCACATGCCCGTCAACCTGGAGGCCTACACATGGAAGGCCGGCACACACTCGTGGACGGCGTCCGAGCGGGTGACGGTCGGCCTGAACTGGAGGCGCTACGGGCTAACCTTCCGCTTGCCCGAGCGATCGTCGGCGCTCTACCGGCCCAGTATGGACACGTGGTGGGTGCGGATCAGCGTGCCCGTACGGCCCGGATCGGTGTGGGTAGACGATGTGGACCTGCGGAGGGCGACGCCGACGGATGAGTGGACCGCATGGCGGCAGCTCGGTCAGGATCGGAACTCGGTCGTGGCGGACCCGATGTTCGTGGGTGCCGCCCGCGGTGACTATCGGCTCAAGCCCGCCTCGCCGGCGCTGAAGCTCGGATTTGTGCCGATACCCTTCGAGCGCATAGGGCCCTACAGGAGCTCCGACCGAGCCTCATGGCCCATCCGAGAAGCCCCGGGCGCCCGCGAAGCGTATCGGGAGCGCGCTCGGCACGCGAGGGATCTGGGGCGGCGGTAGGTCCGCCTCTACGCGAGGAGGATGATCCTTGACTATGGCACGCGACGATGGCGCCCTGTTCGGTGAAGAACAGCCGGTGGTGTTCGAGATGCCCATCGAGGTGACCGACGAGCACGTGGATGCTCCCGGCCACCATGTGAACAACGTGGTGTATGTTGACTGGGTGCAGAAGGTTGCGTTGGCTCACTGGAGCGCCGCGGCTCCCGAAAACGGGCGGTCATCGGTCCTTTGGTATGTGCTGCGGCATGAGGTTGACTACCTCAAGGAGGCATTCGTCGGCGATCGCCTCATCGCGCGGACCCATGTCGGCTCGTGGCGAGGCGCCCGTTTCGAACGGTTCGTCGAGATCGTCCGGGAGGACGGCACGCCGGTGGCCCGGGCACGCAGCGTGTGGGCTGCGATAGACCCGAGAACCGGGCGGCCCACGCGCATCACCGAGGCCATGCGCGCGCCTTTCTACAAGTCCACGCAGCCCGACCCACCGAAGTGACGCGCGCGAACCGTACGGGCACCCATAATGGTTGCGCCTGCAGTAGGAGCGCACATTCCCCGCAAGGCCGAATCAACCGCCGAGCGGTGCCATCGAGAAGAGGAACACGGCAGCACGCGGTTGGTTCGCCCGTCGTGAGCATGACGCCCAGACGTCATCGCCAGCGAAGCGAAGTCCACACGGATCCGTACCGGACAATCCCGATAGATAATGGTGTTCCCATCTCGCGACGCTTGATCCATGTAGATCGCCCGGGATCGCGTCGCTGCGCTCGCGATGACGTGGCTATGCAGAGCATGCGTGAACGGCTCGGGATCGCTTCGCTACGCTCCTAAGAAAGCTCTCTACGCTTTCTGCTTCACCCACCGCGGCCACGCCGCGTCCGAACTCCTAAGAAAGCTCTCCACGCTTTCTCATTCACCCACCGCGGCCACGCCGCGCCCGAACTCCTAAGAAAGCTCTCTACGCTTTCTCATCCACCCACCGCGGCCACGCCGCGCCCGAACTCGCGATGACGTGGGCGGACCGTCGTTCCGGCTGATACACCGCTAGGTGATGCGCACGCAGCCCGCCGGTGATTGAGCCGGCGCGAAGCGCCGTGTCGAAATCAAGGCGGGCGATGTTCATCCGGATG
>JAAYVH010000025.1 GCA_012517255.1 Chthonomonadales bacterium | reverse complement strand
GGAGCAGGATGGTCTGTGTCCCACGGCGCCGCTGTGGGCGATAGCCGCGACATGTGGGGGCTCAGCGGGACTGCTAATCTGGATGCGCCTCGCAGGCGTGCCGTGGACCCTGGCTGCCATCGTGTTGGGCCTGTTCGCGTTGATCCTCCTGGTGCTCACACGGATCGTAGCCGAGGCGGGTCTGCTCTTCGTACAAACGCCGTTCATACCGACCGACCTGATGGCCTTCTGGGGCACCGGCTACTTCACTCGGAGTTCCGCCGGTGCGACTCTTCTGGCCCAGGTTGTTCTGATGCACGACCCGCGAGAGCACGTCATGCCGGCGATGGCCAATGCCTACGCCATAGCGGGCATGTCCCGCAGGCGTCTGCCGGTTACGTCGGCCATACTGCTTGCCCTGCTCGTGGGGTTCTGCGTTTCGTTCGTTTCGTCGCTGTGGGTGAACTACAGGTTCGGCGCCATCACGCTGGATCAATACGGACCGTCCATGGCTCCGACGTGGTCTCTGGATCGAGCGCTCCAATACGCTGAAACGCCTCTTCAGGTGGACGTCGGCTGCATCCAGGGGCTGACAGTCGGATCCGTTCTGGCGGGTGTTCTGCTCTACTTGCGCGCTCATCTTGTTGCGTGGCCCTTGGGACCCATCGGGCTGGTGATGGGATCAACCTACGCGATGGGCCGCATCTGGTTCGCCGTGTTCATAGGCTGGCTTGCCAAGGCGACGGTGATCCGTTTCGGAGGTCTTCCGGGCTACCGCCGCGCACTGCCGTTCTTTCTGGGTCTCTTGATGGGCGAAGGCATCTTTGGCGGAGGCGCCGCTATATGGGGCATGCTGACCGGAGTGACGGCTCCACAGTTCCTGCCGAACTGACCGGGCGGGCTTTGGCGGCTCTGCCGCTCAGGCTCGCTCGGCCGGCAGGCTGAGAAAGGACCAAGAGATGCGCCTGACTACCCTTGTCGCTGCAACCCTGAGCGCCGTTGCGGGGTCATTGTTAGCAACGATCAATGTGCCGCAACAGGCCAGCTCGGGGAGGACCGAAGCCGTGACGACCAGATGGATCAGGCCCGGCGAGGGCAATGACAAGCCGCTGTGGGGCTTGCCTACGGGAGTTCAGGTGGCGCTGTGGCCAGCGAGTGTCGAAGGACCCGGCCAAGGCGGACCGAGAGGTCTGTTCCGGATCGGCGTGCCTATGCTCGACGGAGGAAAAAGGCACGGTCTGATCAACTTCGTGGCCGTCGAGCCCATCGTCTCAGGACGACGAGGCTTCAGCGAGCTGGAGAAGAGCGATCGTGACGGGGAGCCTGGAAAGCTATTCTGGAGCGGTCTGAGCGACGAGCCCCCGGCTCGCCCTGAACCAGGGAGGCTTGCAGTATCTAGAGACGACGAGATCTTGCGCATCACCGTGTCCATGGAGAAGTTCGCCAACGGCGCCCGGCCCATTGTGGACGTCGAGATAGCCAGGAGCCGTCCCGAGGAAGTGCGGTTCACCGTTCGTTCGGCGGAGCGAAGCGCACCCATGGAGTACTGTGTCCTTACCGCCACGATGGGCAACTACGCTCGCCTTCGCAAGCTGTGGCTCAAGGATGGGATCGTCGAACCGAAGCGCCTGTGGCCAGACTTCCACGGCGACGAGTTCACCCCGGAGGCGTTCTTCCCGGCAGCGAAGCTGCCCGTAGCCGCCAATGGTGACATCATCGTATGTGCGACCACCGATGAAGAAGCTCCGTGGGAAGCGCCCGCTGACCCGCGGGCGCCCTGGTGGCGCTACCGGGGGAGCTTCAATCTGACGCAGTACTGGCGGAAGCCAAAGGGAACGGCCCGCCCCGGCTTGCGGTTGCGGGTCAATGGACGGCGGGTCTACTGGGCCAACCACACCCCCATCCCGGGGGGCCTGGCCTACGAGAACTTCGACCTTGTGGAGCCGTTTCACGAGGGGCAGGTGTTCGTGTACGGTGTCACCCGCAAGAGCCCGCAAGAGGTGTTGGCGGAGGGGGCGTCAGCAAGGTAGAGCGCACCACCGAGGCTGCGGCCGGCCTTACGGAATCCGTATCCGGGCGTATCCGATTGCCGACTCGCCAGGTAGGGGGCCGATGACGTCGAGCGTGTTGCTGCGAGGCGAACCGGCGCGCTCGGTGGCGGTCATGAACGACGAGAACGGCCGCTTGAGCGGGACGATCCACGTGTTCACGACGGACCCGTTGCGAGCGAGCTGCAGGAGCCGATTCTCGGCGACAGCCTTGCCCGCGGCATCCGAGCCAGAGAAGTACGCGAAGACATAGAGCCTCCCCCGAGCGTCGGCATGGAAGCGCCCATAGCCCGGCGAGACCGGATCGGCTCCTTCGCCGCCTCTGGCAAGCGTGGTGCGGGCCACAACCTTGCCCCTCTCGACGATGGCGTGCTCGAGGGAAACGGTCAACGGCGTGTCGGGGAAGAACCGGTCGCGCATCTGGGGGTACCACACGCTTCGTTCGAGCCAGAGCAGGTGCGCGCGGTCAGGGCGCTCCAGCCAGATGTCCAGATTGGTGATGTGGCCGCACGTCTTCTCCCGGCTGGCAACCTCGATGGGCTCGGCGAACCCTTGACGGCGGATGTCCGGCGACCATGCGTAGAACAGTCGCCGAAACTCGTAGTCCCAGT
>JAAYVH010000191.1 GCA_012517255.1 Chthonomonadales bacterium | reverse complement strand
CGCGTGCGCTCTCGACGTTGCGCTGAAGAGGCGCCTCCGCCACTTCCAGGGCGGCAACGCGGCTCATGCCCTGCCGCGCCTGGCGCGACTGCATCTGCAGGAGCGATCGGGTCACCCGCGCGGCGGAGACGGCGCCCCGCAGGTTGGCGATCTTCTGCTCGATGTCCACCACGGCGGGATTGGGCTCGCGGGTTGACGTGGTCACGGTGTCCGGAAGGCGGGCAAGCCGATCCTGAAGATCCTTGATCTGTGCATCGAGGGCTTGAACGCGCGGATGCGATGGCTTGAAGTCAATGAGCAGCCCTGCGCGCTGGTTCTCCAGCGTGGCAATGCGATCCTCGACGAGCTTTCGTTCGGTTGTGTTCGTCGCGGTGATCGGCTTCTCGATGAACTCGGGGAGGCGGTTGCGCGCCTCGATCAGATTGGCGAGTTCGGCCTCTTTGCCGGCGACGTCCGCCTCGGCTTGCTGCAGCCGGGACTCGATCTCTGCGAGCGCCTCCACGCTGCGGCGGCTTTCGGCGGTGGTGTCGGTCACCTTTGCCTCGCGCCGGAACGCCGTCAGGGCGCTCTCCGCCATGCTGAGGTTCTCTTTTTCCTCACGCAGGCGAGCGTCCACAAAACTGAGCGCGCTCTTGACCGCGGTGGATCGGCTCTCTTTGATGTACTTGCTGAACTCGTCGGGCAAGGCGGCCGCGAACCGCACTGCATCTTCGCGGTTGCGCGAGTCGACGCTCACTTCCAGCACATCGGTATCGCCCACCTGCATGACCGAGAGCTTGGCGGCGCCCTTGTCGAGACCCGCCGCAGCGGCGACACGCTGGCGCAGGACGCTGCCCTGCAGCACCTGCATCTGCGTCTGCACGTCCCGGTTCGAGCTAATGCCGAAGAGCTCCTCGAGCGGCACGTCTATGCCACGGCGCGCACTGCGCTCGTTGCGCACGACGATGCGGAACGAAGCGCGGTACATGGGCCTGGCGAAATAGGTGTAGCTCGCACCGATGGCGCAGACAATGACGAATGTCAGAAGGACCGAGGTACGTCGCCGTATCAGAACGTTGACGTAATCTCGCAGCGATAGTTCCTGTTCGGTTGTTTGTTCGTCCAATGCTCAGCCTTCCATATAAGGACGGCGCCTGCCGTCCTGTCCGGAGCCATCCGCAACTACGTAGTGGCGCGACGTGCCAAAACGCTGCCGCGCATCGCGCCGCATGAACTTTCATTGTACCCGCCGACCGCGATGACGCGGCCAACACTCACTACGTTGCGTGTTCGCCGCTCGTTCGCCTGTGGAGCCAGTAGCGCCGGAACATTACGCGCACCAATGCGGCGACCGGGGCGGCGAAGAACATTCCGAGCAAGCCGGCAAACTCCTGGCCGATGAGCAGCACCACAATGATGACAACCGGATGCAGGCGCAGTCGGTCACCCACCATCAGGGGCATGATGAACTTGCTCTCAATGAAATGCAGGATCGAGAAGAAGGTCAGCACTCCCACCGCCATGCCGAAGCCCTGAGATATCCACGCGAGCAGCACGATCGGAATGCCGCCGATGATGGGACCGATGATGGGTATGGCGCGCGTGAGGCCCGCCAGGATGCCCAGCGTGACGGGGTAGGGCATGCCGATCAGCGCGAGCCCTACGCCAACGACGATGCCGGCGATGAGGCACAGGATGGCCTGACATACGACGAAGCTGAACATGATCTGATTGAACTCGAAGATCATGCGCAGCACTTCGCGCCGGCGTCTCTTGGGCAGCATGCCGACGAACTCGTGCTTAAGCTGGCGACTCTCGACTGCGAAGTAGAACGCCAGCACCGGCAGGAGCACGATCTCGACGATGTGGCGTGCCAACTCGCCCGTCCTCCGGATGCCGAAACCCAGCCACGAAGTAGCGCTGTTCTGCACGGATCCGCCGCCGTTGGACGCCGAGAACTGGTGCTCGAGCCATCGCCGATACGTGGGCTTCACATGCTCCCGGTACCATGAGCTCAGAGAGTCCTCGAGGTCCTCGAACTTCTCCCGATAGGCTTCCCAGTTCTCCTGCACATTCTGTATCTCTGCGGTGAAAGGGCTGACCAGGAACTTGACCGAATACCACCCGCCGACAAACAGCAGCGCGAGGACATAGAGAGATGCAACGACGCGGCGAACCTTCATGGAGACGATGGGTGTTGGACGCCATCGTCGCGGAACGGGCAGTATCATCGCGCGCCAGAGCCCTTCGTGAAGCGCCCTGAAAGTGCGCCCGCGCGCAAGCCAGCCTGCAATGGGGCGGATGATGTAGGCGAAGATCGTGGCAAGGAAGAGGGTGGCGATCAGCGACCGCAGCCGCCCGATCAGATAGAAGCCGCCAAGGATCAGGCCGACGTACACGGCGAGGCGCACGATGAGGCGCAGCGTGGCGCCCATCCACGCTTCAGCCGTGCTCTTCGTCTCGGTCATCCGTTCAGTTGCGCCTCCAGAACCCGCCGAATGCGAACCGCGGCCTGCCCGTCCCCATAGGGATTCTGCGCCACGCGCATCCCCTGAAGCTTGCTGTCATCGCTGAGCAACGCTTCTGCCTCGGCAACAATCCGAGCGGTGTCGGTGCCCACGAGTCGCGCCGCCCCAGCGGCCACTCCTTCGGGACGCTCGGTGGTTCGACGCAACACAAGCACAGGCACCCCCAGGCTCGGGGCCTCCTCCTGAATGCCTCCGGAGTCTGTCAAGATCAGCGTGGCACGCTGCATGAGCTTGACGAATGGGGCATATCCGGGCGGCTCCACAAGATGGACGTTGTTCAGGCCGGTAAGTTCCCGGCGGACGATATCACGCACGGCGGGATTGCGGTGCATGGCGTAGACGAAGCGCACATCAGCGAACCCCCGGGCCAGCGAGGCGATGGCCCGACATATGTCGGCCAGCGGCTCTCCCAGATTCTCGCGGCGATGGGCGGTGATCAGCACCAGCCTGCCTGGCCGCCGGATCTGATCGGCAATCTCCGGTTCGTCTATGTCCGGCTCGGATGCCGCCACCTTCAGGAGCGCGTCGATCCCCGTGTTGCCGGTCAGATGGATGGCGTCGGGCGGGACGCCCTCACGCAAGAGGTGGCCGCGAGCCTCCTCCGTTGGCGCGAAATGGAATGCGGCGAGATCGGCTGCCAGTTTCCGGTTCATCTCCTCGGGGAACGGGTCGTACATCCTGCCCGTTCGCAGACCGGCTTCCACGTGGCCGAAGGGTATCTGGTGGTAGAACGCTGCAAGCGCGGCCACGAACGTGGTAGTCGTGTCGCCCTGGGCAAGCACGACGTCAGCCTTGCGGGCCGCCATGACTTCGTCGAGACCGTTCAGAGCCCGAGTGGTGATCGCGGCGAGCGTCTGTCTGGGCTGCATGATGTTCAGGTCATGATCCGGCGCAATGCCGAACACCCGCAGGACCTGGTCGAGCTGCTCTCGGTGCTGCCCGGTGACCACGGTGACGACGTTCCAGCGATCCGGATGAGCGCGCAACTCGAGGACCACCGGCGCCATCTTGATGGCATCGGGGCGCGTGCCGAAGATGCACATGGCCGACAGGGGCCGTGAGCTATCGTGAGACACTGAACAACACCACAGCGGCGACGCACAGGACCAGCGTGCACCCGTAGATGACCCAGACCGCCTGACGGTGGGAGAGCCCCCGGTCGAGAAGGCGATGATGGATGTGCCGTCGGTCACCCAGCGTCAGCGGAGCCTTGTTCAGGATCCGCTTCAGCAGAACGATGCCGAAGTCAAAGATCGGCACCCCGAGGACGAGAATGGGCAGCAGCACCGATACTGCCGCCGCAACCTTGAACGTTCCCATGATCGAGATGCCGGCGAGCATGAGACCGAGGAACTGCGCCCCAACGGTGCTCATGAACACCTTGGCGGGGCTGTAGTTGTAGCGCAGGAATCCGATGCATGCTCCTGCCACCGCCGCGGCCACCAGCGCGATCGCCGGTCCGCCCGCCTGACGCGAGGCCGCTGCGAGCAAAGCGAGCGTGGCCGACGATATGGCGCATACGCCTGCGGCGAGACCGTCGAGGCCGTCAATGGCATCCACCGTCTTCGTCACAAGGAGCACCCAGAACACCGTCACGGCGATGCTGATCGGCAGTCCGAGGGGTATCCATCGGGCCGGATCGTACCCGGCGCCGTTGCTCTCCACGAAGGGGCGAGTGACCCCCTCGATGCGGACGCCGAACGCTATGAGAATCATCGCTGCGACGACGATGCCGCCGATCTGCCAGATGGGCCTGAGGTCGCGCACGTCGTCGAGCATGCCGATGAGGGCGACCCACGTGGCGGCCAGCAAGAGTCCGGCCAGTTGCCAGGTCCAGCCATTGACACCATCGGTGCGCCAGTGGCGATAGGAGACGGAGAGGACCACCGCCACGATCACCCCGGCGTAGATGGCGATGCCTCCCCAGCGGGGCGTCGGGACTTCGTGCACGTCGCGATCGCGGGGAATCGCCATGACGTTCCAGCGCGTCGCCAGCGCGATCACGCCGGGCGTCGTCAGCGTCGTGATTGTCATCGCGACGAGAAACGCGCCGGCCAGCGCGATCACAGGAGTTTCTCCTCTTTGCCCGGCACCGACGCTTGCAGGCGCACAACCTCGACGCCTGCCTCGCAGAAGACGTCCATGGCGAACTCGTCGGGGTAGGCGCCGTCGAACACCACTCGGATGATGCCTGCGTTCACGATGATCTTGGCGCAGTGGTTGCACGGCTGACAGGTCACATACAGCGTGGCGTTCCGGGTGGACACTCCGTTGAGCGCTGCTTGGACGATGGCATTCTGTTCCGCGTGAACGGCCCGAATGCAGTGGCCGTTGAGCATGCACCCTTTGGGCCAGTCGTGCAGCGGACCTTCTGGCGGGCAGTGGCTGAGCCCGCGCGGAGCGCCGTTGTAGCCCGTCGTCAGGATGCGCCGATCAAGCACGATCACCGCCCCGACAGACCGACGAGGGCAGGTGGCGCGAGTCGCAACGACGCGCGCGATCTGCATGAAGTACTCATCCCAGCTCGGCCGGTCCATGCCAACGCCCATCACCGGATGCCGTCCGGCATCGGGAATCGCGCCGTGAGCGCGCGGACATCGGCAGCTACGGCCGACTGGACGCCCTCGTCGTCAAGATTCGTGAGCGCACGGTCCAGCAGATCAGCGACCGTGTCCATTTCCGCTTCGCGGAAGCCGCGGGTCGTCACGGCGGGCGTGCCGAGCCGGATCCCGCTGGCGATCCATGGCTTCTCGGGATCGCCGGGGATCATGTTGCGATTGACGGTGATACCGACACGGTCGAGCGCCACTTCCGCCTTGCGGCCAGTCACGCGCTTCGTGCGGAGGTCGCACCAGACGAGGTGATTGTCGGTTCCTCCCGAGACCAGCGTCCAACCGCGCCGGAGCAGTCCCTCGGCCAGAGCGGAAGCGTTGCGGCGTATGGCTCGCTGGTACTCGATGAAGGACGGCTGCAGCGCCTCGTGGAACGCCACGGCCTTGGCGGCAATGACGTGCATGAGGGGGCCGCCCTGCATGCCGGGGAATACCGCCTTGTCAATGGCTGCGGCGTACTCGGAGGTAGTCAGAATCATCCCGCCGCGCGGTCCGCGCAGGGTCTTGTGGGTCGTCGTGGTCACGAACTGGGCATAGGGCACCGGCGACACATGCTCGCCAGCCGCCACGAGTCCGGCAATGTGCGCGATATCGGTCATGAGGGGCGCGCCAACGTTGTCGGCGATCGCGCGCAACCTGGCGAAATCGATTTCACGGGCGTAGCAGCTCGCGCCGGCAACAATGAGCTTGGGCCGGTGCTCCCTGGCCAACCGCTCGACATTGTCGTAGTCAATGCGTCCGGTCTGCGGGTCAACCCCGTAGTGCACAGGGTTGTAGAGGATCCCCGAGAAGTTGACGGGCGATCCGTGGGTCAGATGGCCGCCTTCGCTCAAGCTCATGGCCAGGTAAGTATCGCCTGGCTTGAGCACGACGCTGTAGACGGCCTGATTGGCCTGCGCCCCGCTATGGGGCTGCACGTTGGCATGCTCCGCGCCGAAGAGCGTGCAGGCGCGTTCGCGCGCGAGGGTCTCGACGACATCAACGTTCTCGCAGCCGCCGTAGTAACGCTTGGCCGGGTAGCCCTCGGCGTACTTGTTGGTCATCACCGAGCCCATGGCCTCGAGCACGGCTCGGCTGACGACGTTCTCCGAGGCGATGAGCTCGATGTTATTGTTCAGACGCGATGCCTCGGCACGTATGGCGGCGGCTACCTCAGGATCAACGTCGGCGAGGGGCGCCGTTCTCAGGTTGGCGCTGGGATGATCGGACACTCAGACCTCCTCCGGTCGGTTTGCGCAGTCGAGCGCCATGATCTTGCCGACGCGCCGAACGTGTCTCTCGCCGCCCGAAAACGGCGTTGCCACGAAGGCCTGCACGATCTCGGCTGCAACCTCGGGACCCACGATGCGGGCGCCCAGGCAGACGATGTTGGCGTCGTTATGGCTTCGGGCCAGTTTGGCGCTGACCGGATCGGACACGGCGGCAGCGCGAATGCCAGGCACCTTGTTGGCCGAGATGGACATGCCGATTCCGGTCCCGCAGATGAGCACCCCCTTATCGGCCTCGCCGGACGCCACCTTGTTCGCGGCTGCAACGGCGTAGTCGGGGTAGTCGCACGACTCTTCGCTCTGGGCGCCGAGGTCGGTCACCGTATGGCCGGCCGCTCCGAGCGTTTCAATGAGGTCGCGTTTTAGCTGTATGCCGGCATGATCTGCCGCGATGACGACATGCATGGGTATGCTGGTTCTCCGATCACCTGGCTCCGTTGACGCCCTGTAGTGCGTCCTCTGTCCTGACGCTGCCGCAGAGACACCCGGTTTCCGGGCCGCGATGGACCAGCGCCTATTCTACTCTATGCGCCCGGCGAGCGACAAAGCCGACGCGCCCGGCGACTTCCGGTCTACTGGCCCGGCAAGTCGCCTGCCATGAGGGGCATCGGGAAGGCCTCACCATACAGGAAGTCCTGGGGAGGGACACCGTCCGGGAAAAGCCCGGCGAAGGTCGGATCGGGCAACGTGATGCTCTCGAAATCCAGCCAGCCGTCAGGCGTGAGGCCGATCGTCGGCGCGAGCACTTTGAGATCGCGCGGGGGCGCATCAAACCACGCGGCGAGATTGAGGCGAACGCGGCGCATCACGATGGTCGGCGGTCCCCATCCCAGACAGTCGCCAGGATCCGGATCGAGGTTGAACGTGGTCCGCCCCTCGCGCAGGCATGGCCCAGGCGGGTCCACGGCGCCCACCACGTCGGCGGCATACTCGTAGTGAGGCGCCAGCAGCTCAATGGGACCTACAGCCGCCTTGCGCAGGAGCGGGATGGAGACGGCCTGCATCTCCTGGAGCGCTTCGCGGTAGGGCGGAACGTTGTTGATCAGATAGCCATCGGGAGCGGTCCGGGCCAGCACACCCGCGCAGCCTGCGTCGCCATGGTCGGAGGCGGCGAGCATAGCCTTACGCGCGAGCGTCAGATACTGAGCCGACCGCAGCGTGAGGAACGGGTCCGCGGGAAGGTACTCGTCGGCGCTCAGACGGCCATCGGCGTTCCTGTCGAGGTCGCGAAACGGGTTCCACGCAATGGGAGAGCTATCGTCGTCAGAGCCGAGGGCGACCGGATACCGCGGACCGATGTCGCGTACGTAGGCCAACGCGAGAGCTACCTCGGTGCGCAGGCTGTGCACGTAGGCATGAAACAGATGCACTTCGGGCAGCTCGACTCTGATGAAGGCGGCGTCGCCATCCGGATCGGGGAGGCTCACCGAGAAGCCGGCATCCGCCTCGACCTCGGTGAGAAGGGCATCCGCGCGGTCAAGCCGCTTAAGCGTTTCGATGTGCAGTTGCGGGTCGTCTCCCCAGAATCCGAGCGTGCCGAAGAAGCCCATGCGGATATCGGCCACCGGCGCCAGCGCCGTCAGGAGCGTGAAGGGGTTGGCGATGGCGTGGCGCAGGTTCCAGAGCAGGCCGAGCCGATGCGGCGGTTCGACAGGCGGAACGGGGCCGTCGTGGTCCGGAGGCGCTCCCGGTATCGTCCCATCGCCCGGGTCGGGCGCGGGCCAGCCTTCTCCGCCCTGGCCCGACTCCCATGCCATGCCTGGAACGCCGTTGGCACTCGCGGGAGGCGAGACCGCGACGCCGGAAACCTCCATACCCGACAGACCGACGAGGCACACTGCAGCCCAGAGCCTGGCCTCTGAGCTATCGGGCCGGGCGCGGAGCGTGGCCTCGAACAGCCGCAACGCCGAGTCGAGATTCGTCCTTGAGTTGACGCTGCTCCCCGAGGCCATCGCATACATAGACGATCGTCCGAGGGCCAACGGGTCGCCCGAACCACCGGATCCGCCGCCGCATCCGACGGCGAAGAACAGGCAGACCGCGCACATCACCGATGCTATTCTGAGCATGGACGGATCCTCCGACTTTCGGAATGGGTCCTGCGTCACCGTTGCCGCTGTTAGCGCGCTCCGGTATAATGGCACCTTCCGACCGGATCGCGGCGGCAACAGGGGGTTTATGAGACGGTCGGTTCGAGCGATGCGATGGTGATCAACACGCGGTACGAAGGGCGCATAAGCAAACGGCGCGGGAGCCTTAGGCCGCCCGCGCCACTTTGCCTGCCTTCAGGCATTTGGTGCACACCCGAATCCGCTTGGTCACGTTGCCGTTGGCTACCCGTGCGGTCTGCAGGTTCGGGATCCAGCGTCGCTTGGTCCGCTGAGCTTTCAGCGCCCATGCGCCTGAGTGCACGTGTCGGATGTTCTGTCCGAACTGCGGCGACTTGCCGCACACTTCACACGCGCGCATCGCAACACCGCCTTCCTGATCTGCCGGCGGCCAGCCGCAGCTTGCCGCACAGCGGAAAACAGTATAGCACAGGCATGGCCTCGTTTCAATGAACGCCGTCCGAACGCATGCGCCGCGCCCCCGGTCGCTGGCGACGCTGATGCAGCCGGCCCCGATCGTGCAGCCATACGATTCGGTTGGGCGAGCGCTTCGCATCATGTCGGATCTTCGCTTGAGCGCTTTGCCGGTTGTGGATGATCGCGGCAACCTCGTGGGGCAGGTATGCGCCGATCGCCTGCGCGCGCGCCTGATGCACGGCGATGCTCAAGCCGGCCTCCACGAGCCCCTTGGGCATTATGTTCAGCAGCCGCTGAGCGTGGTGTCCATAGACGCGACCGCGCAGGATGTGCAGCGTACACTCGCTTCGACCGGCAGCGATGCTGCCTATGTCGTGGATCGTGGCGGCTATCTTGCCGGGATGGTGCGCTGGCACGATCTGGTGGTACCGCACGAGCAGGTGCGCGCACCGCTGGGCGCCGGCGGTATGGCGACGCCGTTCGGCATCTACTTGACGGCAGGCGGCGTGCGCGCGGGCGTTTCCTCGCGCGGGCTTGCGCTGGGCGGCGCGGCGCTGGGCCTTTTGATAGCCGCAGCCCATCTTCTGGTGGGTCTCGGCTGCTGGGGGCTCGACGCGGCGGCAGGAACCAGGGTCCTCGATCTGTGGTTCAGCGCAGCGCCCCCAAGCGGGCTGGGTCCGTCCTCCGTGTGGCTGGCCCTGCAGGGGGCGTCGGCCGTTGTGTTCCTGTTGTTGCTGCGCATGTCGCCGATAACCGGCTATCATGGAGCCGAGCATCAGGTTGTCCATGCGATGGAGCGAGGGGATCCTCTGACGCCGGAGGTGGTGGCTCGCATGCCGCGCGTGCATATGCGGTGCGGCACCAATCTGATCGCGGGAATCGCCGTGTTCGCCGGGCTTCTGCAGACGATCACGGTCCTGCGGCCCTTCGGGATGGATGCGCTGCTGGGAAGCCTGATCGGCGCGGCAGTGGCTGCGCGTACGTGGAGGTCGGTGGGGGCCTTTCTGCAGCAGCATTTCACGACTCGGCAGCCGAGCCCGAAGCAGCTAGAGCGCGCCATTGAGACAGCCAATGAGTTGCGCGAACGGTATCCTCATGAGGCGCGTGCGCGGCTTTCGCTCCTGCATCGCATCTGGACGATGGGAGCGCCCCAGACAGCGCTCGGCGTGTTCGTTGGCACCGGGGTGCCGCTTGTGGCGCTGGAGCTGCTGCTAGGCCGACTGCAGTGAGATGACACGGGCGATGCCGCCCGGACAGCAAGGGAGGTGACGAGTGGTAACCGACGAACTGGCAACGATAGTGCGCGACGCTGTGGCTTCGGCATGCGCAGACGGCACGCTGCCGTCGGACTGCATGGACGCCGCTATCGAGATCGAGACGCCGCGCAACAAGCAGTTCGGCGACTTCGCGACCAATGTCGCGCTGGCCCTCGCCCGTACGGTGGGAATGTCGTCCCGAGAGGTCGCGGAGCGTCTCGTCGCCCATATGCCGCTTGAGGGCACGCCTGTTGCGTCCGCCGAGATCGCGGGTCCGGGCTTCATCAACTTCCGGCTGCGGACGGATTGGCTCCACGATGCCATGGTTGCCGTGGAGGAGCGGGCGGACCAGTATGGCCACAACACTTCCATGGCCGGCAAGCGGATTCTGCTGGAGTTCGTGAGCGCCAACCCCACCGGTCCGATCAGCGTCGTCAACGGGCGTGCAGCCGCCCTGGGCGACTCGCTGCGCCGCCTGTTCACGGCTTGCGGGGCCGAGGTGAGCACGGAGTTCTACGTCAACGACGCTCTGAACTCGACCCAGATAGACCTGCTGGGCGCATCCCTGGCCGCGCGCTACATGCAGGAGTTCGGCCGAGCGGAGGCCGTGCCGACCGACGGGTATCAGGGCGAGTATCTGATCGAGATGGCGCGGGACATCGCCGCCGAGGTCGGCCCGGTCTATTGCGATCTGTCTCCCGAAGAACGCTCCCAGGTCTTCCGGAAGCTTGCCGCCGAGCGGATGATAGCGCAGCAGCGCGAGGACCTGGCGGCATTCGGCGTCGAGTTCGACCGGTGGTTCTTCGAGAGCAGCCTCTACGAATCAGGCGAGGTTGCCGCAGCGATCGAGCAGATGAAGCAGGCCGGCTGGGCCTACGAACGGGACGGCGCCCTCTGGCTGAAGTCCACCGAGCTCGCCGGAGACGGTCAGGATCGTGTCCTCGTCCGATCCAACGAACGGGAGACCTATGTCGCCGCCGACGCAGCCTACCACAAGAACAAGTTTGACCGGGGCTTCACCCATCTGGTCAACATCTGGGGCGCCGACCACCATGGCTATGTGGCTCGTCTGAAGGCCGGGATTGCGGCGCTGGGATATGACCCCGATCGGTGTACGATCATCCTCACGCAAATGGTGCTTCTGATGCGCGGGGGCGAGCTCGTGCGCGGGTCTAAGCGAGCGGGGGACATCGTGCCGCTGGCCGATCTCGTCGACGAGATCGGACGCGATGCGGCTCGCTACTACTGTCTCCTCACCTCCTACGAGACGACGGCGAGCTTCGATCTGGAGACTGCCAAGCGCCAGAGCAACGACAACCCCGTCTACTACGCTCAGTATGCCCATGCACGCTGTGCCGCGGTGCTGCGTCGCGCCGAGGAAGCCGGGGTCCCGCTGCGACGCGCCTCCGAGGTTGATCGTTCGCTGCTCGCCCATCCCAAGGAACTCGAGCTCCTGCGGACGCTGGCCGCATTCCCTCGCGAAGTTCGCCAAGCCGCCGAAGCCATGGCCCCGCACAGGCTAACGGCCTATGTGCGCGTGATCGGCCAGGCGCTGCATCAGTACTACGAGGAGTGTCCTGCCCTCAAGGAAGGCGTTTCGCCCGACCTGCGCGATAGCCGGCTCGCCCTGTTCGAGACCACCCGAACCGTAGTTGCCAACCTGCTCGGGCTGCTCGGGGTATCGGCGCCGGAGCGCATGTAGCGTTCGCTCCATTGCGTATCGTGACGATCACACCGCAGCCAAGCGATCCCGAGCAATCCATGCCGATCGGCACGTAGGCGTCGCTCCGCGACGTTACGACGGCCCGATCGCCGTCGTGCAACGAGGCGATCAACATCCCGTCCGTCGCGTAGCGACGGCGGATGATAGCCGGGCGGCGTAAGCCCCCGGAACGGCGTGGCCCCAACCCCCACGGTCCGTCGCTCCGCGACGGGAACGTGGCCCAATCCCCGTCGCGCGACGATGCGATCAGTGGTCCGTCCGTCGCGTAGCGACGGCGGATGATAGCCGGGCGGCGTAAGCCCCCGGAACAGCGCGGCCCCAACCCCCAACCCGATCCCGGTCGTACCGCACCCGGCATGAACCTTCGGGATTGTCCGTTGCGGATCCGTATGGACTTTGCTTCGCTCACAATGACGTGTTTGCCTGCCCAACGTCAGGCAAATAAGTCCACGCACTGATGCGACGGAGCCTTGCTCCTTCAGTCACGTAAGCGTTCGCTATGCGTACGCGCTCTTACAAGGTAGAATACGCAGCAAGCGGGCGAGCCGACGTGAGCGCCGTCCCGCCGAGCGTGCCCCGCGGCATTCGTAACAAGGAGAGAGCGCCGCGCGGCACATAACCTCAGAAGGAGGCTATACAGTGAAGAAGATCGTCTCGTTGCTGGTGTGTGCGATCGTGATCGGCGTGCCGACTGCGGCTCTCGCTCAGTTCACAGGCGACTCCGAGCTCGGGCAGAACTGGGAGCTGCGCGTGGGCGGCTTCGTGCCGGAGAAGAAGGCATCGCGGAGCTTTGGTGGCGACGTGTGGCTGGCCATCGGCGCAGAGCATGCGTTCTACGTGGCCGATCGCTGGTCGGGCACCATCAGCCTCGACTACTACGGGGCTGAGGATATCTACAGCGTACCCATCTGCCTGAACGCTCGCGGCAAGTCCGAGGGTCTCCGCTATGGGGCTGGCATTGGCCTGAGCCTCGGTCACGACATCGAGAAAGGCCTGTCGGCGCTCGCCTACAACCTGAGCGTCGGCTACGAACTGAAGGCTGGCCCCAACCCGATCTTCGTGGACCTGCGCTATCTCGGCACCAACGCCTCGCGGAGTGAGCTCAACGGCTTTTCCCTCGTCGTGGGGTACGGCTTCTAACAAGCAGCGTCTTCGGACAGCATAACAAGCTCGCAAGATGAATCGGTCGCCGAAAACTCGGCGACCGATTCTCTATCCGACGAATCTGCGGCATTGCACGCGCTGCGGGCGCCGATCCTTCCGGCATGCCGCGTCTACCTGGTGGGTATGCCGCCTTGCTTGAACCACCCCTTGAGCCACGTCGCCAGCCTTGCGCCGTACTCAGCGCGCTTAATGTTCATCCACGTTAGCTGGTCACCGACCGAGTAGTAGAGCAACGTCTTGCCGCGGAACTCGACGATGTCGGGGTCTGATGCATTGATGCCGTCGTCCTCGGCTTCGGGTCCGAGCACGGGATTGGCCGGACTCAGCTCCCAGCGCTTGAGGTCGCGCGACCGAGCAATGTAGGTCTCGAAGTACCAGCGCGGCGTGCGATGTTCGAGATAGAGCACGTAGTACCATCCGTCGGCGTAGCGGATGCACGGGCATGCGGCGTAGCGATCGGTTCCAAGCAGCGCGTCCGGGACCTTCTCCCAGGTCTCGAGATCCTTCGACCGAGCGAACCTGGCAGTGAAGGCTGGCCACTTCGGGTCGTTCGTCTCGTAGGCCATGACGAAACCGTCGGGACTGCGGCAGACGGTGCTGTTGAAGAGATGCTCGCCGGGCTCCTGCACGATGACAACCCTCGACGTCCATGTGGTGAGATCGGGGCTCGCGAACATCGTCACGTCGTTCCAGTTGTCGCCCTCGAATCGCGACGCGAACACGCGCAGTTTGCCGCGCCAGACGAACGCACAAGCCAGGCTGTAGCCCTCGCCGAAACGGGAGACCTCCTGACCGGTCTCGACGTCACGGATGACGAGCGCATATTCCTCGCGCCTGCCGCCGCTCGAAGGGCGATGGCATTCGAGGAGATGGAGACGGCCCTTCCAGACGAACGGCGATACCTCGCACATGTTCGTTCGGACAAGAGACGGAGCAGACAGGGGGGCTGGCGGCGATGGGGTGACCGCTTGCCCACTGCCCTGGGCGCCCGGAGCAGATATGCGGCGCGACACGGGTCTCGGGAGCGGAACAAGCGCGGCGAACGTGTCGGCGGGCCAGTGACCGATGCGGAGCATGCCCTTCGGCACCTCCTGCTGGAACTGGACGTAGGCACGCACGGAGCCTTCGACGGTGTAGCCGATGTCGGCTGCGGTCTCTTTATTGACGGCGGAACCGAATACCTTGTAGCCCATGAGGGTTGTGTCTGCCAGCTCGACATGGAGGTACTTGCCGTGCTGAACACTCTGGATGATCCCGTCCGTCGGCGTTCCCTGCGGCTGAGAGAAGTTCAGGGCGATGAGCCGGCAACGCTCGGTCCGGACGCGCGAGAAGGTGTGGTAGCCGTAGTTGCCGGCTTTGAGCGCGCACTGAGGGCTGACCATGACGCAATCCTCGAACAGCACGTCCGGCCGTTGGGGCATGGCGGCATTCTCGACGCGCACGTAGGCGGCCGCCGTGTCGCCCCACCAGTCGAGCGCCCACAGCTTGCACCGCCGGAAGACGATGGGTTCATCAGGGCGCGAGAGACAGCTTGCCACTCCGCCCCCGAACGCCCGGCCGATGCTCACGCAATCTTCCACCACCACCGTGAACGGCTCGACCCGGTTGGTGCAGTCGAACATGAGCCCGCCGTCGCCGCCAGTGACATACAGGTTGCGCAGCCGCCAGCGATCCCACCCGATCGCGCTGAAGGTCTCCTCCGTGTGTTCGGGCGACCAACCCCTGGTGGTGGCACGGATGGGTCCCCACCAGTCGTAGCTCTTGAAGCCTTTCGCCGGATCGCCAGAATCGATGATGACGATGCCTGCACGTCCGCCCCCCAACGAACCGTCGGTGTCACCGATCAGCTCGTTGTAGGCGCCTGCGACGCCGACATGCGCCGGTGCAAGGTTGGCCTCCATGTAGGTGTCGGGCCGTACAATGATGCGGCAGCCTCCAGTCGGCGGCACGGCATCCAGCGCTGCCTGGATCGTGCGGAAGGCGGCAGCCCAGGTCAGACCCGTGGAGTTGTCGCCAAGTTTCGAAACATACAGTGTCACCGACGGCACGGCAAGCGCCACTGCCGGGGCGGCGATGATCGGCAACATCGGTTGGCACCTCCAGTTCTCGTTGTGGTAGAGTTCTCCGTTGTGCGGCCGGTCTCCTCGTTCCATGCCGTGCCGCTTCCGTGGGAGGTAGTGGCGGTGAACATCCACATCTTCCGCCGTTTTGCCTTCGCGCTGGCAGCGATGTGCACCGTGGCGCCGTACCGACCTGCATGCGCGGACGGGGTGATGCTCCCGGACATTGCGGAGTATCGCGCCCGTAGGGAACGCACCTTGATCACCGAGCCCGAACAGAAGGAAGTGATCGTCTACCGCAACGGCATCGAGGATCTCATCATCAGCCCGCGATTCGCAGGTCCCGTCTCACGGTTCGCATGGATCATCCCGGTCCCGTCGCGTCCGACCGTCAAGAAGCAGGACGGAGCGCTGTTCCACGAGCTGGCACGACTTATCCGGCCCCTCGGCAAGAAGTCAACCAGAAGCAAAGGTGCGGCAGGCATCGAGAGGGCTGCACCCGTTGAGGTCCTTGAGCGGAAGCAGGTGGGCGCCTATGACGTCGCCGTGCTCAAAGCCGACGATCCGAAGGCTCTGCTTAGCTGGTTGAAGGCGAACCGCTTCGCCGTCACGCCCGCCGCCGAGGCGCCGATCCAGGCCTACATCAAGGAAGGCTGGACCTTTGTCGCGGCACGCGTCAATGTGCCCGACGCCGCGCGCGGTCTGAGCGCCGGCACTCTTGCCCCGATCCGCATGACCTTCCGCACCGCTCAGCCCATCTACCCGTTGCGCCTGTCCGCGGCCAATCCCGACCCGTTTGTCGTGCTCGTCTACGTCATCGTGCCGACCGGCCCTGCGTCGCGGTCGCGCGACATAGTCGTGCACCATCATGGGGGCGGTTCCCGTCCACTGGCCGCGCTTTGGTCAGGCCTCGCCAGACTCGACGATGCGCCGACACTGGCCAAAATCGTTGACGGGCCAGCGGCAGTCCATGTCTGGGACCGGACCTACCATCCGCGCGAGTGCAGTGTGGATCTGAAGTTCAGCATATCACGCTAGCAACCGATCCTCGGGCCCGCCCGGACTAAGCCGGTACGTCGGCGCCGGTGTATCCGCCGCGCCGGAACGCCCTGGCCGTGTCGAAAAGCGCCAGAGTGTTCTCCGGCGACACATCCGGCTTGATGTGATGATCGGGGCCGCAGATGTAGCCGCCTCCGGCGCCCAGCGCTTCGATGCATCGGATCGTCTCAGCCTCAACCTCGGCCGGCGAGGCGAAGGGGAGCCGCTGCGTGTTGACGCCGCCGAAGAAGGCGAGGTCTCTACCAAACTCCCTCTTGAGCTCCGTGGGCGACATCGGCAGCGTATGGAGCTGAACGGTCTCCCACACATTCACCCCGATCTCGATGAGGTCGGGCAGCACGGACGTCACATCGCCGCATGAATGGAACCAGACAGGTAGCCCGCGCCGTCTGCCGAGCTCAAAGAGGCGGGCATACCGCGGCTTCAGGAACCGCCGCCAGTGCTTCGGACTCATCATGAGGCCGCGCTGCGTGGCGAAATCGTCGCCGAGGCAGAATACGCTCAGGCTGGGGACGCAGGCGTCAAGGAAGCGCTCGCAGTAGCCGATCGTGTGCTCGGTGATGCACTCAAGGGCGGCTTCGAAGATCGCGGGTTCATTGAGCATGCGCTCCATAGCGGTTTCCATGCCGAACAGACTGCATGCCTGACAGAAGATCGGCTTCCAGTAGGGACCCCGCACCGCATAGACGGGGCCGAGGTCGGCGCAGACGACGGATGCCGTCTCGTAGTCATACGCATCGGGATCAGGCCAGGGGTAGCGCTCGACTTCATCCACCAATGTAATCTGGGCGAGAGGGTAACGGTGCGAGGTTCCGTAGTCGAGGACGGCTGCCGCCCTCCACTCGGTCATGGGCTCGCCTTTGGAGTCGTGTGCCACGGGGAGCGCGCAGGGCGCCGCCACAACGCGTCCATCCAGACCGAGACGATCGGGCACCGCGTCGGGGGCGATGTCGAGGTGGCGAGCAACTGCGGGGATGTTCTCGACGCAGATGGCGTCCACGGGTATGCGATCCGGCACTTCGTGGCGAATGGCACAGAGGGTGCGTTCGCGAGGGGTCATTGCACTCATGCCGATGCGTTCGACACCCGTGCGTCAGGCTCCTGCAAGGCGGCGCACGCGGCCGGTGAGCTCAGGCCTGGGAATCGGTTGACGACTGTGCAGGATCGTAAGCCCGGTCAGCCATCTTGGCTCGCAGGATGCCGAGGACTTCGGAGTCCACGGATGCCATGCCCTGCACCGCTATGCGGCCCAGATTGCGCAAGGACGCGAGACCGTCGGCGCCAACAATGCCGTCCGTGTCCGGGATGGTAACTCCGTTCATGGCCAATGACGCGGCCCGGAAAGCGGCGTCTACGCCGGACATGGTCTTCAAAGCGCAACCGATCTTGGCTCCGTCACAGATCATTCCTGCCACGTTGCCAACCATGTTGGTGACTGCCATGGAGACCCCGGAAGCGTCGCCACCGGCAAGGTAGACGAGACCCGCAGCGAGGCCGACGCCAGCGGCGTTGGAGCAGCCGCAGACGGCGGACAGCGCTCCGAGATGGTGGGTGGTCGCCGAAGTCACGAGGCAGGCGAGGGCCAGCGCCTGATCGGCGCGGTCGGCCGCCACGCTCTGCCGCTCGGCTTGCAGAGCGAGCGGCACCGAGACCGAGATGCCTTTGTTACCCGATCCGGCCAGGGACATGACGGGCATGTCGACTCCCCACATGCGGGCATACACGCCGGCGCAAACGAGTTTCCCTGCCCGGGCCTCTATGCTCTCCGAGGCATCGCCGAGAAATGCGCCGGGGAGCAGCGACAGTCCGTGATGGGCTATGGCCACATTGAGCTCGACGCCATGTCGGAGGCGTTGGCGGCACTCGTCGTCGGCGCCGTTGGCAAGACCGATCATGTCGGTGAAACTCATCTCGGCGAAACGCTCGCGGACGGAGCTGCCCGCGGCATCGGCTGCGGTATGGTCGCCCACCGGCGATCCGTTGCGCTCGATAAGGGTCACCCGGGTGTGATCGCCCTCGATGATGACGCGCGCGTCGCCGCAGTCGGACTCCACGCGACAGTCCACATATAGCGTGGTCCGAGCCGGGTCAACGTCAGCGTGGACCCTACCCTCGGCGATGAGCCGCTCGGCGCGCGCCAGAATGGCCGGCGTGACCTGCCGGAGCACTTCCAGCTTCGCTGTGGGATCGGGAAGCCATGCGCCCAGCGCGATGGCCCAGCGGAGTCCTGTTTTGTGGCCCGAGTTGGGGATGCCCACGGCGAAGCAGTTCTTGTACATGCGAGGGTCGCAGACGACCGATACGCGCTGGACGCTGCCGCCGGCCTCGCGTGCCGCCAGAGATGCGGCATAGGCGATCGACGCCGGCTCCGTGCATCCGAGCGCCGGGCGCCATTCGCCATCGAGGAACTCGGCGAGCGTGAGGCTGCTCATATCTTCTCTCCCTGAGAGGGGACCGTGGACTCGCCATGGAGTTGCCGCAGGAACTCCTTGGCGACTTCATGGTGAGCGCGTCGGACGCCCTCTGCCATTCGGTCGAACGCACGCGGCGCCATGGCTGCGCGCGGATTCCTCAAAAACACATCGCGATGCCGGTCCACAAAGCGCCAGTAGAGCGCGTCCCAGACGCGCTCCCAGGAACCCGGCTGCCAATCCCCCATGCGCCGGAGGTATGCGCTGCCGCTGATATAGGGCTTCGTGGCCATGATACCGTCATCGGCGTACTGGCTCATGCCGTAGACGTTGGGGACCATCACCCAGTCGTAGGCATCGATGAACAGCGTCATGAACCACTCGTACACGGCATCGGGCGATACCTCGCACAGCAGCATGAGGCTGCCGAGAACCATCAGGCGTTCGATATGGTGGCAGTATCCCGCCTTCAGGACCCGGCGGATGACCGTGTCGGCGGGAAGCAGACCGGTGCCGGCCCTCCAGAATGCCTCCGGAACCGGCATGCGGAAGCCGAACCGGTTCATGGTTCTCTGCCGCCGACCCTGAGCGTGATACAGCCCTCGCACGAACTCACGCCAGCCGATCACCTGCCGGATAAACCCTTCCAGGGAGTTCAGCCGAACAGGATGCTCGGCGGCGTAACCAAGCGTCTCGGCTATGACCTCCGCCGGCGTCAGAAGACCGATGTTGAGGGCTGGCGCCAGCATCGAATGGAAGAGCGCGCGCTCGTCGCTGACCATTGCGTCTTCATAGTCGCCGAAGCCTTCCAGGCACTCCGTCAGGAAGAACCGCAGGAGAGCCCGGGCCTCATCATGGGTCGTAGGGTAGTCGAACTCCGATACAGTACCGTAGTTGTCGGGGAAGGTGCGCTCTACCCATGCGACGGCATCGCGGACGTGGTCGCCGCTTCCGAACGAGGGGCGAGCGGGGATCGCCATACCCCGCGGCCATGGTCTGCGGTTCTCTGCGTCGTAGCTCCATTGTCCGCCTACGGGCCTGGCCTGATCATCCATCAGGACGCCCAGTCGTCGGCGCTGAAACCTGTAGAAGTCGGCCATGCGGGGTCTTGGGTGGTCCCCGAACCACGACCGCAGCGTTGCGATGTCCGTGAGGAACATCGGCGACGCAAGCGTGCGGATCGGCATGCCATCCCATGCCTGCAGCAGGTCCGACTCCAACCAATCGTCGTCGAGGTCATAGACCAGCGCTCCGGTGCATCCGTCCGACTGAACGATCCTGGCCAGCGCCCGAAGGGCTTTGCGCGAGCTCTGACGCGGATTCGGACTGGCCCCGACGCCATGCGGTGGCGACGGCGATAGGTCCTCGATCGTCAGTCGGCGCACCGCTATGCCTCGCTCCGTCAGGCGCTGCGCGAACGATGCCATCGTCGCGCGATGGAGGACCAGTTTCTGCTTGTGGAAGCGGAACTGAGTGAAATGCAGCGGGTGCTCGATCAGGTAGACCCGATCGGTCG
>JAAYVH010000190.1 GCA_012517255.1 Chthonomonadales bacterium | reverse complement strand
GCATGTGATCCCAACATCGATCGTCCGGCTGATACGCCCCTACGTGGTGCGCACGCAGCCCGCCGGTGATTGAGCCGGCGCGAAGCGCCGTGTCGAAATCAAGGCGGGCTCCGTGCACACCCTGTAGGGGCGTATCAGCCGGACGATGTTGCGATCACATGATGCAAGGTCACGACCGGCTGGTACACCCGTGTCTCGGACGCGTCCGAGGGCGTCACGGTTGTCCTGGCGATCATGCCGAACATGGGCGAACCAACCGCGCGCTGCCGCATTCCTCTTCACGGTGGTGCCGCTCGGCGGTTGATTCGCCCCTACGGGCTGCCGGAGGATGCGCACAATGGTAGACGACAATGCGCCACGTCATCGCGAGCGCAGCGTGGCGATCCCGAACAGTCCACGCCGATCCGATCCGACGACCTGTGAACCTGCGCGATTGCCGCGCTTGGCTCGCAATGACGTGCAGGAGTGGCCACGGCAATGGGTAGGGGCACGTCGTAACGTGCCCCTCCGTGCGGCTTACTGCAGTGCCGCCCTCTTCCTCAATCGCATCGAAGACTGAATCCCCCCAGCGGGGCACCCAGCTCAATTCGCGTACGTCACCGTCACCTCGACCACCATCCCTGCGAAGCGACGGCGGTACCAGTTTTCCGCCGCCGGATCACCGGAGCCATCCCCCTGCAGTCCGGAGACTGCCTGCCAGAACTCCCCGCCGTGGTCTTCCCATCTATTGTCCGGGGGCTTGGAAAGGCTTAACCAACTGCCATAGTACGCCCAGTCATAGAAACCGTAGCAGTTGACGCTGTAGCGCTCGGCCCCATCAACCTTCGGGATAATCACGTATGCGCCGATGGAGAAGCGTCCATCATCGGGGTAGACGCGAGTCTCGACGAGGAATCGGCCCATCACAATGGACTTGCGCTTCTCAACCGCGATGGACGCCGTCGCCGCACCGAGGCTCTCCTTCTTTCCGTCACGATAGACGAAAGCCTCGACGCGCACGGAGTCCGAGCCTTCGTTGCCCACACGCGCCTGATACGTCATGGTGTCGGATTCCGTCTCGATGCGCGTCTGGCCCTGGGTCAGCATGCCGTAGGTGCCCGGAGGTGTCCAGACGTAGGTGACCTTCGCGTTGCCGAGATTGGTCTTGTCAAGGCGCACGCTGAAGGTCTGCGTATCGCCCGGAAACACGGACACCCTGCGAGGCACGATCGTGGGCGCCTGAGAGGTGCCTTTCACCGAAACGGTTGCCGAGGCTGTTCCCTGAGATACCGATTGACCTCCGGTTCGCTCGAAGATTTCCACTGTGACCGTGTCGGTACCTTCACGATTGCCGGTGCTCTCGAAGGTGGCGTCGGCCGAACTGCTGTCGAACTCGCTGCCCGTATGCATGCCGTCCGTCAGCCTCCCGACAGTACCCGTGCACTTCCAGTGATATGCGAGCACAGGCGGATTCGTTCCACCGGTTGCATCCGGCAGGGCCGCGTGCAATGCGACACGCTCGCCAACCATGATGTGCGAGGTTGCCGGAGTCAGCTTAGCTTTGGACTGGTTGACCGTCACATCCCACACATCAGCCCGATTCGAGAGCGCAATCTGAGTGCCCTGTACCACGCTGTCCACCGCAGTGAGGATGACGTCACCCAGTGCGAGCACGTTCATGACGGACATGTAATGGTCAAAGAACGCGTTCGCGTCTCTGATGTCCTTGAATGCCATCCGTATCAGGTCGAAGAACGCGAGCTTCAACGTGCCGCTGTTCATGATGGCGTTGTACGCTGCCCAGCACGCGCCGGAGTTGTCGCCTGCAGCCGCAAGGACCCAGATGTCCGGCGCGGAAACGAGCAGCGTGTTGATGAAATCAGCGAGCACGGCGCTGCCGGCGATGAAGTCCAGAGCGTCGTCAATCTGGTCGCCCGTCAGGTTCATCACGATGTTCAGCGTGATTGGCAGCACGAAATCCCGAACGATGGTCTTGCCGACAACCCATCGCCACTTGCGGATCTGCTCTTCGGTCAGTTTCCCCTCGTCGCCCGCGCCGATCCCGGCGCCAACCACGGTCAGTCGATAGGTGGTCTGCTTGGCATCCGCAGGGCTCAGGGGCAGGTCATGCGGTCCCGAGGTGATCTGCGCGTAGGCGTTGTTGCCGTACATGATATCGACGAAAGTGCCGATGAGCCCGGACGTGCTTGCGGTCGGCGGAATCTCGAAGTCGGTTACCTTGGCCGGAGACGGCACGGCATCACCGCCTGCCGCAGGCACGTAGGACACGCGATCAATGAACGCCCATGCACGCCGGCGGTAGGCGTTGGTGATGTTGAGGCTCTTGTTGCCGTCCTGCGTCGGGGTGATGCCGCTTCGCGTGTCGGATGGATCGATCAGGATACCGCGGCCTCGGGCGAGCGTGCCCGATGATCCGCTATCGCCCCGGATGGCGGCGACCGCAGCCAGTACGGCATCTGTCACAGCCGTCGAACCGTTGCCGATCGCTTCGGGATCCGCAAGGAGCGCCGTCACGATGGCCGACTCGACGGCTGCTACCTCGGCGCGCTGGCTGATCGTCTCGATCGCGTACCGACGAACCGAACCTCGATGTCCGTAGGCGCCGAGGCCGAAGTACACGAGGACCTCCGCCGTGCTGCGTGCGCTAATCTCCGTATGCCCGCCGCCTAGCCAGCCAAGCAGCGCCGTCTTGCCGCCAGGACCGACGATACGCGTTAGCTGAAGCCCCTCATTGTAGACGCGAGCCGTAAACGTCGCATCGGGCTTCACAGGGGATTCCCCGACGGATGTAACAACACGCAACGTGTCCGCGGCGACTCCATAGCCCGCAGGCAGGCTCACAGAGCCGCCGACGGCTTTCTCGGCGATCGAGACGGGTCCTAGACCGCCGCCTCCGCCTCCGCCTCCGCCACACCCGGCAATCGCCAATGCCACAACTACGGACGCCGCGATAAGCCTTGCTGCACGCAATCTAGCTACCTCCCCCTTTTCAAGCCGTGACGAAGGCTCTACAACAGGGTCGGTCGTGCAGATCGCCCAGCCCCCGTCACGTTTGTCGTCTGCAGGCGCTGCTCAGTCGGCAAGCCTTCCTGGCCCTGTCGGCGGAGTAGAGGCTGCAACTACAGTATAGTGCTTCTTCGCACAATGAATCCATAGTAGCGCCCTCAGAATCTCACGGTGGCTGCGACATTACGGGCGTCCGAGCACGCCGCTGTGTCCGGCCAAACTGCTCGCGGTAGGCTCGCCCTTGTTCCGACAAACGACAGCATCGCCGGTTGGCATGGGCGAACCAACCGCGCGCTGCCGCGTTCCTCTTCCGGGCGGTCTCGCTGTGCGGTTGATTCGCCCCTACGGGTTGCCGGAGGGCGCGCACCATGGCAAGCGACGATGCGCCACGTCAACGCGGCGTGGCCGGAAAGCGTAGAGCGCTTTCTTCGGAGCGAAGCGACGCGATCCCGAACAGACGGTGCCGATGCGGCGGTGCGGGTGCGTCGCCGGTGCGCCCTGAAGGGGCGCGATTGTTCAGGCCGGGGCGTCAGCCCCGGTCACGCGACGAGAGCCACCCTCTCACCCACCGTTGATGATGGGGTAGGAACGCGGCGCGCCATCCCCGGCCCTGCGGGCCGGTCTGAACAATGTCGGCCCTTCAGGCCGAGAGAAGCCGCACCGTTAACGACGGCGTCTTTCCCGTTCCGATACGCGAGGGCGAACCAACCGCGCGATGCCGCGGCCCTGTTCACGGTGGTGCCGCTAGGCGGTTGATTCGCCCCTACGGGTTGCCGGAGCGCGGTCGCACCTCCAAGCTACGCTCCGCCCACGTCATCGCGAGTTCAGACGCGGCGTGGCCGCGGTGGGTGTTTCAGAAAGCGTAGAGAGCTTTCTTAGGAGTTCGGACGCGGCGTGGCCGCGGTGGGTGTGTAAGAAAGCGGGGTTGAGTAAGGTATGACGGATCATAGCGCGCGCCGTTGCAGTGATACCGTTACCCCTTTGGTGCCATGTGCCCGGTCGCGAGTGTGGTTCGACG
>JAAYVH010000189.1 GCA_012517255.1 Chthonomonadales bacterium | reverse complement strand
GCCTGCGTTGTTGAGCCCCTCGAAAGCCAGTCCGCCCGTGAGCCCGGCATCGCCGATCACCGCGACAGCCGCCTCGGTGCCGCCCGCCAGGTCGCGCGCAACCGCCATGCCGTACGCGGCCGATATTGAGGTGCTGGCGTGGCCGGCGCCGAATGAGTCGAAGTCGCTCTCCTCGATCCGCAGGAATCCGCTGATGCCGCCGTATTGCCGGAGGGTGGGGAAGTCGGCCAGGCGCCCCGTCAGCATCTTGTGGGCATAGCACTGATGCCCTACGTCGAACACCAGCTTATCGCGCGGAGCTTCATATACATAGTGCAGAGCAACAATGAGGTCTACGGCTCCGAGATTCGAGGCAAAGTGACCGCCCGTCTGGGCAAGGTTCGCCACGATGGCGTCCCGGAGTTCCTGCGCGACGTCCTTGAGCTGTTCGACGGTCAGGTTCTTGAGATCAGCCGGGGTTCTTATGGTGGAGAGCAGATTGCTCATGCGGTATTCCTGATAGACGTGCACAATAGGCAGGCAACGAATCCATACCTTCCGGCCACACAGCGGCCGACGAAGGGGAGTGTACCCTTGCCGCCTCGACGAGTCAAACGGTTCTATGCGGGCCCGGGACCTCGATATGCTCGGCCAAAGGGCAGTCCGAACGGCTCCTCGAACGGTCGGAACGGCACCATAGCCGCGATCTCATCCAGTCGCTGCAGTACTTCCGGCGGCAAGGGACCTGCCTCCGCAGCGGCGATGTTCTCTTCCACCTCCTGCGCCGATCGAGCCCCCATAAGCGTACAGGTCACGTTTGGATTCGACAGCACGAACCGGATACCCGCTTCTGCCAGCGACATGCCGATATCATCCAGATACGCATACAGGGCCTGATACTGCGCCCGTCGAGGCGAGCTCAGCCACGGCGCGCCATGGTTGACCTCATCGTCGTAACGTCGCGCCAGCGCGCCCTGCTGCAGCGGTGAGCCGATCACGATCCCCATGCCCTGCTCGACGGCTGCCGGCAGAACTTCGATGGCCGCCTCGCGCCACAGGAGGCTGTAGTTGAACGCGGTCAGGACAACGTCGAACGCGCCGGTGCGAATGAGGCGCGCGAGCTCATAGGCCGTCGTCCCGCCGAGACCGGTGAAACGTATGAGGCCGCGCTGCTTGAGGTCCGCCAACACCTCTATGGCGGGTCCGTCAGGCTTCGTCCAGTCGGTCCACCAGTCATACTGGCCGGGGCGGTCCGGCTCATGGATCATGAGGATGTCCACGGCATCACGCCGCAGAAGCCGCAGGCTCTCTTCGAACGAGCGATACAGATGGTCGCGATTCCGGGGGTCGAAGGGCTGCGGCCTGCCGCCGAGCTTCGTCGAGATGATGACAGGCTGGTCCACCTCCGACAGTATTGCGCCGAAGACCTCCTCGCCGTTCATGTAGGTGGGCGCCGTGTCCACGTAGTTCACGCCCAACGCGATGGCTCGCAGCGTGGCCTCCCTGGCCTGCTCGAACGGGCCGCCCACGCTGGAAACGAACAGGCCGCCCAGGCTGAGCTCGCTAACGTGGAGCCCCGTGCGGCCCAGTGTGCGCATTCTCATGGTTGAGCCTCTGTCCTCCCTGGCAACCTCATTGGAGCGTTCACCGCCCTTCAGTCAGGTTGCCTGTGATGGTCTTGCGTGCCGCTGGGCCCGTCAGATCCCTGATGGGCTCTTCGGATGCCAGGATGTTGTTCGTAATCGTGAAGAGGTCGGCCCCCTCTTCAATGAGGATGGCCGGCATGCCGACAGCCGAGACAAAGTGGTTGTCGTGGATGTTGGCCCGCACGGCGGTCGGGCTCAGCCTCAGCGCGGGGGCTCCGAGATCAACCTGACAATCGGCCACGCTCAGCCGGTTGCGAGGGTGAGGGTTCCTGACTGCGAACTCGATGCCCCGAATGGGATCGGCGAAGGGGCGGATCTGCGTGCCGGTGATGACTGCGTTGTAGAACAGGTTATCCGCGTCTACCTTCACGCCCATCCCGCCCTTGCGCACGAGGATGTTGGTGCTTTCGATGACGAAGCCGGACGTGCCTTCGAAGATGAAACCGTTCTCGACGTCCTCGATCCAGCACTGGTCCACATGGATGTTCAGGGAATGAGCCGGCTGTTTCGAGCCGTCGGTTGTGTCCTTGTGGGGGAGCTGGTGCAGGAATGTCTTTGCGCCGATGATGAAGCACTTGCTCATGATGAAGCCGTCAACGTCGCCGAGGCGGAATCCGACACGATTGTTCCGGTAGTAGGCCGTCTCATCTATGGGGCTGCCGCCCACGAACCAGTGCACATTCTCGACGCGCACGATGTCACGGATACCCGAAAGGTGCATACCGACGTTGTGGATGTGTCCGGTCAGGTTTCGGAAGAGGGCCTGGCCGGTCGAGATCCCCGGCACCGTGGATACGCCATCCCATGCACAGTCAAAATGGATGTTCTCGACGGCCGGGTTGATGCCTCCGAGCAGGATGGCCGGAGGATATTCCTTTGGTTTCACGTTGTCCCGGTTGTCGGGATACGAAAGGCACAGACCTTTGACGCCGGCGGCGTGAAGCAGCCTGACTGCAGGAAAACCCGGGTCGCGGATGACGATCTGCGTCGCCCCATTCTCCCAGCGGGCGCCTTCGCCGAGCAGTGTCCCGCCGTCTGGCACGACCAGTGTGCCCTTAATGCGGTACTGGCCCGCCGGAAGATGGACTACGCCGGACGCGCCCTTGATCGAGTCGAGAGCCTGCTGAATGGCGGCAGTATCGTCGGCGATGCCGTCGCCCTTTGCGCCGAAGTCCCGTGCATTGACGCTCCGATGTGGTGCGGGCTCCGGAGCTTGCAGGAACGCGGAGCACAGCGCCGTCGCCAACAAACCTGCCAGGACCATGTGTCTGCTCGCCTCCCTTTGTTGAGGATGTGTCGTACCGTCGGTGGGGCCGCGGCGCGAGGAAGCTAGAGGATGTACCGCGTCAGGTCGTCGTCGCTAGCGATATCAGCAAGGCGCTCGCGCACGTACCCGGCCGTGATCCGGATCGTCTGATCTCGCAACTCGGGCGCCTCGAACGAAAGGTCCTCCACCAGACGCTCCATGACGGTATGCAGTCTCCGCGCGCCGATGTTCTCGCTGCGCTCATTGACTTCGGCCGCGATGCGGGATATCTCGGCGATGGCGTCTTCGCCGAACTCGACGGTGACGCCTTCAGTAGCCAGCAGGGCGGTGTACTGACGGACCAGGGCGTTCCTGGGCTCCGTAAGGATGCGCACAAAGTCCGATTCGGTGAGACTCTCCAGTTCGACCCGGATGGGCAGACGGCCCTGTAGCTCGGGGATCATGTCTTACGGCTTCGATACGTTGAAAGCGCCGGCGCCGATGAAAAGCACGTGGTCGGTCTTGACGGGGCCGTATTTCGTGGTCACCGTCGAGCCTTCGATGATGGGCAGGAGATCGCGCTGGACGCCCTCGCGTGACACATCGGGGCCGTGGCCGCTCTCGCGTCCCGCGATCTTGTCCATCTCGTCTATGAAGATGATGCCGTCCTGCTCCGCGCGTTCTATGGCTTCCCGCACCACGGTGTCATGGTCTATCATGGCCCGCGCTTCTTCCTGAGCGAGGATGTCACGCGCTTCCTTGATGGTGACGGTTCGCTCCTTCTTGCGCCCATGCATCATGCTGCCGAGGGTGTTCTGCAGGTCCATCGCCATCTCTTCCATTCCCTGGGGCGAAAACACCTGCATCAGCGGGCTGCGTGATTGCTCGACCTCGATCTGGATGCGCTCTTCGTCTTTGATGCCGGACTTCACCTGGTCGCGCAACCTGGCTCGAATGCGCTGGATGCGCTCGTCCAGCTTGCTCTCGTCTTCGGATTCGGTGGGAGTCGGGGCAGGAACCGGCTGGGTCGCGCCTCCGAATATGGATCCGAGCGTGTGGCGTATCGCCTCGGCCCGGTCCTCGAAGCCCGCGCTGGTGCGCCTCCGCGGCATCGGCTGCAGGATGTCCACGATCCGGTCTATGGCTCGCTCGCGCGCTTCTTCCTCGACCTCGGCCATCTTCTCGGCTTCCACCATGCGGTAGGAGGTCTGGGCAAGGTCGCGGACCATGGAGTCCACGTCTCGGCCGACGTAGCCGACCTCGGTGAACTTGGTTGCCTCCACCTTGATGAACGGCGCAGCCGTAAGGCTCGCGAGACGGCGAGCGATCTCCGTCTTGCCGACTCCCGTGGGGCCGATCATCAGGATGTTCTTGGGGATCACCTCATCGCGCAGGTCGTCAGGCAGAAGTCGCCGGCGGTACCGGTTTCGCAGGGCTATCGCGACCGCTCGCTTGGCCTTGTCCTGACCCACGATGTACTTGTCGAGCTCCTCGACAATGCGCCTGGGTGTCAGTTCCTGTGCGTTCATGGGACCACCTTGCTCCTCATGTCACTTCGACTCGCGGCGGCTTTGCTGCGCTTTCGATGCCCCGCGCCCCACGGATCAACCGGCCAGCGCCACGACGCGCGAGGCCGCCTCCTGCATCGTATCAGCGGTCACCAGTGGCGAGTCGGCCAGCAGGCGAGCGCCTTCGTCCGCTCGGGTGCCGGCCAGTCGCACCACGATGGGCACGGGCAGGTCCATACCTGTGATGGCATCAAGCACGCCGCGGGCAACCTCATCGCAGCGGGTGATCCCTCCGAAGATGTTGATGAGCACGCCGCGGACGTTCGGGTTCATCAGCACCATCTCCAGCGAGTTCCGTACGGATTCGGCGCGTGCGCCGCCGCCGACGTCGAGGAAGTTGGCCGCTCGGCCGCCTGCTCGGGCAACCTCGTCGAGAGTGGCCATCACGAGGCCAGCGCCATTGCCCATGACGCCGATCGTACCGTCGAGCTTCACGTACTGGATGCCCCGCCGCTGCGCCTCGGCTTCGATGGGGTCTTCGGCAGCCTCGCTGCGATAGGCGGCGAGTTCGGGATGACGAAACAGCGCATTGTCGTCCACGCTGAGCTTTGCGTCGGCAGCCACCAGCGATCCTCCTGTGACTACCGCCAGGGGGTTGATCTCGAGCAGATCGGCGTCCAGCTCCGTGTATGCCTTGAAGACGCTCATGATCACCGACGCAACGGCTCCGGCGATACTATGCGGTATGCCGCAGGCGTAGCACGCGCGCCGTGCCTGATAGGTGCGCAGTCCGAGCGCAGGATGGATGCGCTCCCTCGCGACTGCCTCCGGATGCTCGTCTGCCACAGCTTCGATGTCCATGCCTCCCATCGAGCTGACGATCAGGGTGTGGCATTGCGACGCTCGATCCGGCACGATACCGATATATATCTCGCTCTCGACGGAGATGGGCTCCTCAACCAGCAATCGCTCGACGCGAATGCCCTCCGGCGCCTGATGCGTCTTGAGGATCATGCCGAGCATTGAAGCTGCGGTTTGCTCCGCCTCTTCGGGTGTCCGGACGATCCGGATTCCGCCCGCCTTGCCCCGCCCGCCGGTATGGACCTGGGCCTTGAGCACGGCCTTGCCGCCGAGATTCAGCGCGGCTTCGAAAGCATGGCACGAGTCGGCGACGGCCCCGGCATTGCGCGGGACCGGGACCCCATATCGGGCAAGCAGTTCCTTGGCCTGGTATTCATGAAGCTTCATGCGATGCGGTCTCCTGAACGTGTCGCCGTAGTCTCTGCCACTCGGGGCGGTATCCGAGACACCATATCAGTCCGAGGGCGGCTCGACCCACTTGCCATCCGCCTTCAACAGGGCGATCAGTTCTTCTACGCCCCGTTCCTGCGGGATGTTGCTGCGAACTTCCTCGCGCTTGCGATAGAGCGATATCTTGCCGCCGGCTTTTCCCACATAGCCGTAGTCGGCGTCGGCCATTTCGCCGGGGCCGTTGACGATGCAGCCCATGACGGCGATATCGAGCCCCACAAGGTGCTGAGTGGCAGCCTTCACTTGAGCGAGGACCGTGGGCAAATCGAACTTGGTCCGGCCGCAGGACGGACACGCAATGAACTCAACGGTCGTCTTGCGGAGACCGAGGGCCTGGAGGATGCTGTAGCAGACGGGCAGCTCGCGGATCGGGTCCTCGGAGAGGCTGACCCGAATCGTGTCGCCAATGCCTTCCGCCAGCAGCGTGGCGATGCCGGCGGTGCTCTTGACGCGCGCATACTCGCCGTCGCCGGCTTCCGTGACGCCGAGATGCAGCGGATAGTCCATGCCCAGGGCCGCCATGCGCTGCGCAATGAGCCGGTTGGCCTCCAGCATGATCGGGACACGGCTTGCCTTCAGCGAGATCACGATGTCGCGGAAGTCGTGCCGTTCGCAGATGCGGACGTACTCCAGAGCCGACTCCACCATGCCTTCGGGCGTATCGCCGTACATGACCAGCAAGCGTTCGGCAAGGCTGCCGTGGTTGACGCCAATGCGCATGGCCACGCCCCGCTCCTTGCAGGCTCGGATCACTGGCAACAGGTCAGCCTCGATAGCCTCCAGCTCGGCGTCAACCTCGTCCTGCGAGTAATCCTCGGTGCGCTGGACGGGTTTGCGAAAGACGAAGAGGCCGGGGTTGATGCGCACCTTGTCCACGTACCTGGCAACTTCCACGGCGATGGCGCTGCCCTGATGGTGGACATCGGCCACGAGCGGGACGTCGCCGTACTCGCGCCGGACCTTCTCGCGGATCGCGCCCAGACACGCGGCCTCGTGGAGGTTTGGCGTCGTGACGCGCACGATCTCGGCCCCGGCCCTGTGCATGGCGATGATCTGCGCCGCGGCGGCGTTGACATTGTGGGTCTCGGCCGTAATCATGGACTGCACGACGACGGGGTGCCCGCCGCCAATGGTAACACTGCCGACAGCGACCGGTCGGGTCTGGCGGCGTGGGAAGAGCAAAGGGGTCATAGGAGCATCCTGGATGCGTGATCGGCTCATGGTCCAACGAGCCATTATAGCATCGGGGGAGCGACCGGCCTCCAGAGCGTCACGCCGAGATAGAGCGTGCAGCGCGAGGAGATGAGGTGCGCCACTGCCCGAACGCTCGCCCATCGGACGAGCGTTCAGGTGACCCGCAAGACGGGCATCCGGGGCGGTTCCGGTCGCTCCGTGAGCGCCCTCGAGAGAGCGGCTCCCGCCGATGCGGTCAGCTCTGCCAGGGACGCGCGTCGCCGGCGCGCACCTGGAGGTACCGTCGTGCGACGAGACGGAACACGGGCGGGCAGACCTCTGCCAGGACGATGAGCCAACGGCCAAGGGGAGCTACCACGACCTGATCCCGTGGCCTTAGGGCGCAGCGCACGATCGCCTCCCCCACGCGGCCAACGGGCATCGCCTGGACGACGGAATCTCCACGGCCGGGCAGCTTGCTCACCATCGCATCGAAGAACGGGGTATCGGTCAGGCTCGGCATAACGGTGCTCACGCGGATCGGGGTGCCTTCGAGCTCGCAGGCGACGCTCTGACTGATGGCGTTGACGGCATGCTTGGCCGCGGCGTACGCGCCGTTCAGCGGGAGCGCGAAGCGGCCGGCCAGCGACGACACGTTGATGATGTGGCCGGCGCCCTGGCGATACATCTGCTGGAGGGCCACCTGACAGCCGTGAAACGTGCCCATCGCGTTGACTTCGAAGATGCGCCGGAACTCGGCCTCCGTCGTGTCGGAGAACCAGGCCACCATGCCCAGACCTGCGCAGTTGACCCAGATGTCTGCCCGGCCGAAGTGCTCGAGCGTCGCGCCGAGCAGCCATTCGACCTGCGAGCGATATGTGACGTCCATGGGTACCGCGAGGGCCCGGCCGCCCTCGCGCTCGATCTGGACCTTCACTTCGTCGAGCAGCTCGGCCCTACGAGCTGCGATGACCACATGTGCACCGCGCTGGGCGAACCGCAGAGCGGCGTCGCGCCCGATACCGGATGAGGCGCCGGTAATGACTACAACCTTGTGACGGAGCGTCGGCCTCCCCATCGGCTAGCCGGGAACCGTAGCATGCACAGTCTGGATGGCCTGCCACATACCGCGCGATCCGCGCCTTGCATCGCAGCGGCCGTCGCGATATGTGTCGAAGAAAGCTGGGCTATTCGGTCGCAGCGGCCGGCGCTGACGCATCGGCAGCGCTCGCGGTCCGGCGGCGACTTCGGGGTTTCGGGGCGGCTGCGGCGGTCGGCGTTGTCTTGCGCAGAGCCTTGATCTTGGCTTTGACACGCTCTTCCTGACGCTTGCGAGCACGCCTGATCTCTTTTTGACGAATCCGCACGGCTTACTCCTGTGAGGTGTTGCTGACAGGGCGAGAGTATAGCCCATGCGTGGCCGTGCGTCAATGCATGCGTGTTGACAGGCGAGCACGGATATGCTAGAGTGGTAGCTCGCAAGGGATCGGCACCATCGATCCCAATCCGTGTATGCGCGCGAGCGCTATCCACCATCGGCCCGGGCGCCGATGAAGGGGAGGTCCATATGTTTCGCAGGCTACGCACGGTAGTTCTGATCGCCGGCATCGGTGGTCTGCTCGTCGGCATCACGCAGCCCTCGCATGCCGCACCCGCGCGGTCGCAAGACGGTCTGAAGCTCCAGGTCATCGCGCCGGATCCCAGCACGATCGGCGATCGAGTGTCGCTCGATGTCAGCTATCGGGGCGGCGCCGTGGAAGCTGTCGAGGTGTACCTGGACGGGGCGCTGGTCGCAAAGCGTCAGCTTGGCGTCGCGCAGACCCATGGCGTGATCACGTTTACCCTCGAGACCATGCTCTT
>JAAYVH010000188.1 GCA_012517255.1 Chthonomonadales bacterium | reverse complement strand
GGGCGCTCACGGGGAGTGATGATACGACCGTCCGTCTGTGGGACGTGGAGACGGGGAAGGAGCTGTGCCAGCTCCTCTCCTTCCGGGACGGCACGTGGGCGGTGGTGGACCCCGAGGGCCGCTACGATGCCTCCAACGACGGCGAGGTGGAGTGGCTGTGCTGGGTGCGCGGGCTGGAGGTCATCCCCCTGGAGCAGGTGATGAGCCGATACTACCATCCCGGTCTTCTGGCTCGGATTCTCGGTTTCAGCAAGGAGCCCTTGCGGGATGTGTAGTCCTTTGGGGTTTGGCCTTCTGCTCCCGAGACGGAGGTAAGCGACCCGGATGCGGAAGGCCAGGTGCGTGTTCGGAGTGTCAACCGGGGCGGCGGCCTTGGTCGGGTGCAGGTATGGCTGGACGAGACTTGTGTGGAGGCGGACGAGTGCGTTGGGGGCGTAGACCCCAACGTACCGGAGAACACGTTGAAGCTGGACCTGAAGCGGTGCGGAGCGTGAGGCAGTGATCAAGCTTGGGGATCGAGGTGGAATATCGGAGAGCCAGCAGCTTGCCATCGAGTCGTTGACGGACACGACGGCATCTGGAGTCTGTTGCTAACCAAGACCGAGCTCGGACGGCTCGACAAACATAGCAAGCGGAGGGTCCCTTCAGGCCGGCTGAGCCACCTCGCAGTGTAGGCCGTGTACTCGGACGTAGTCAAGATTGCATCAGCCGGCGCCGGCGAGGCCGGCTTCCGGAACGGGAGGTGCATTGCGATGGGTATCTGGCCCATGGTCCTGGTATCGCTGACCGTCGGTCTGGCCTGGGCGGCCGATCGGCTCGTCATAGAGGACGCTCCGTATCGTGATTCCGCAACGGCCTCTGCGGCCTGGGTCCCTGCCTACGGATCGTCGCCTGCGCAGCTGGCGTCCGAGAAGACGCCAGACGGACGGGTTGCCTTGCGCTTCGACTGCAACATGGCGGCGCTCAGCGAGCGGGCGTGCTGGGACAGAGCAGTCAACCTCGACCTCTCACGACACTCACGCATCCTGTTCTGGGTGAAGCTGGTTGGTGACGCCTCGGCCATCGGTCATTGCACGCTCTACTTCAACGCCGGGAGCGGATGGTATGGCCAGAGCTTCGATGTGCCCGAAGAGGGCTGGCAGCGCGTAGCGCTCGATCGTGGCGGTTTCACCCCCGAGGACTCGCCGCAAGGGTGGGCTCGCATTCAGGGCATACGGGTATCGTTCTGGAAAGGGCGGGATCGCACAGCAACGGTGCTGCTCGGCGGCATGGAGGCGGAGGCAGCCTCGGTTGCCGTCGTGCGGAATGCCAGGGCGGGCGACGAAGGCAGCCTCTGGGCGGATCGCATGGCATCCATGTTGCGCGAAGCCGGCGTGGACGCCGGAACGGTTGACGACGTTGATGTGGAGCAGGGCGTCTTACAGGGCAAGCGCATCGCCGTGCTCCCCAACAATGGCCGGATTTCCGACGCAGAGGCCGATGCTCTCGATGAGTTCGTGGCGCGCGGCGGCCGCATCCTGGCATGCTATGGGCTGCCCGATCGTCTCGCGTCCCTCCTCGGACTCGCCGACGTTCAGTGGATGCAGCAAGCGCGGGCCGGGCAGTTCGCGGCAATGCGGTTCAAGCCTGGCGGCCCGGTGGGCATCCCGAAAGTCGTTAAGCAGGCGTCCTGGAACGTCACGCGTGTGCAGGCCGCTGCCAGGAACGCGCGTGTCATCGCTGAGTGGGAGGACTCGGGCGGCAAAGCGACAGGCATTCCCGCTGTCGTCCTCAGTGACACCGGCGCGTTCGTATCGCACGTCATCCTCGACGACGACAGGCCCGCGAAACTGCAGATGCTGCGAGCCTTGCTCGGGCATTTCGATGCCGATCTCTGGCCCGCCCTGGCGGAGAAGGCGCTGCAGAATGCCGGGGCGGTGGGGAGCCGTTGGAAGAGCTTCGACGAGGCGGAAGCGGGCATTCGCGCCGCCGCCCGTGCTTCCAGGAAGCTGGAAGCCGTGGATCGTAGGCTGGCGGCCGCCGAGCGAAACCGCGGACGGGCAGCAGCCGCCATCAAGGCTCGACGCTTCCATGATGCGCTTGAGCCCGCCGCCGCCGCGCGTCGTGACCTGACCGAGGCGTTCGCGCTGGCGCAGTCGCCCCGCGCCGGCGAGTTCCGCGCGGTGTGGTGCCACTCTGCCTACGGCGTTGACGGCATGACGTGGGACGAAGCGATCGCCAACCTGAAGCGCAACGGCTTCACGGCGGTGGTGCCCAATATGCTGTGGGGCGGATCGGCGGACTACGCGAGCGAGGTACTTCCGGTCACGGAGCGGGCGCGCACCGAGGGGGACCAGATCGAAGCATGCCTCAAAGCTTGTCGCAAGCACGGTATCGAAGTCCATGTGTGGAAGGTCAACTGGAACCTCTCAACGGCGCCCGATGGTTTCGTGGCCAGGATGCGCGACGAGGGGCGGCTTCAGCGTTCCAGCGACGGGACAGAGGAGCGGTGGCTCTGTCCGAGCCATCCCGCTAACTTCGAGCTCGAGCGCGACAGCATGCTCGAGGTCGCCCGCAAGTACGGTGTGGACGGCATTCATTTCGATTACATTCGGTACCCGGACAGCTCCAAATGCTACTGCGACGGCTGCCGGCAGCGGTTTGAGGCTCTGCAGATGCTGGGGTCTGACAGGCCGTTCCCCGGCCTACGCGATTGGCCGCGCGACGTGCTGCGCGGAGGGCCGCTGCACGCGGAGTATCAGGAGTTCCGACGCCAGAACATCACCCGTCTGGTAAAGGCCGTGGCCGAAGAGGCGCGCAAGATACGCCCGGGCATCAAGATCTCGGCGGCCGTGTTTCCCAACTGGCCTGCCTGCCGGGATGAGATCGGCCAGGATTGGGGTGCATGGGTGCGTGACGGGTACCTCAATTTCGTGTGCCCGATGGACTACACGGCCTCCAACAGGGAGTTCCGCACGCGCGTACAGGTTCAGCGCGACGAAGTGCAACGACGCATACCGCTCATACCGGGCATCGGCGCATCTGCTCCCGGCCTCGACGCAGTCCAGACCATTGAGCAGGCAATCATCGCTCGCTCGGAAGGCGCCCAGGGCTTCATCATCTTCAACTACGATAGCCGTACCGCAGGCGAGCACATTCCGTTGATGGGCAAGGGACTGGCCGCGGCGCGATAGTCGAATGCCCGTTGCGTAACTACAGCGCGATCAGTGGCCGACAAAGCACAGGGCCGGCTCCAGTCTTGGAGCCGGCCCTTCCACTATCATGCGGAGTTGAAGGTTCTATCCGCAGTCTGGGCAGCCTCCCGGCGCTCCGGTAGAGGCGGGACGCAGCCAGTAGATGACGGTCGTCACGTTGCCCACCGTTGTCACCGAGTAGACGCCCTTGTCCTCATGGTAGTCCTTCTTAGCCTCGACCCAGTACGGACCCGGTGGGGGAGCCAGGAAGACCGCAAGGCCCTGGGGTATGGACGTGATAGCACGCGATTGCCAGGCGCCACGGTCGCGCCGAGCTGTTACGAGGGCTCCGCACACGGGCACCATGGGGCTGATCGTGGGATCCTCCACGGTCTGCACGATGATCGTGTGCGTGCTGGACGGATAGATGTTGATCGCCCACCACGAGAAGTGGGTGACCTGACCACGGTAGACGGCCGGTGAAACGGAGTTGTCCCGAGTCGCGACCCCTTCCTGGACCCACTTGCCCGTGGAGGCGTTGAGGGACCACAGCGGGACCTCGGGCGTGCCCGGATCATGCCCGGCCGCGATTGGGAACTCGATGGTGGCCGGCTTCGATGCGTCCAACCGGAGCGCATTGCCCGAACCGTCCTTCAGCGCCACATGGACGGCGCCGAAGCTCGTTAACGGTACGTCGGAACCGCCAACCACTCCCACGAAGCTGCTGGGATACGCGCTGTTGTAGCGCGGGTCGGTCGGCACCGCCGTTGTAACGGTGATGTTCGCGGAAGCCACCGGCGAGCCGGCGGAGTTCACGATGCGGTTGGGCGGGAACGTAACCTTTGCATTGAGGCCGTCTGATCGGGCATCCGCGACTACCTGCTCGGAGCTAGTCGCAACGCTGGCCGCACGGCCCTCGCGGAACAGCACAACGTCCATGGTGGAGTACTTGCCGTCCGAAACCAGACCGATAGCGTGCGAGTCGGCAAAGCCCGCCTTGCGGTACCTCACCATGAAGTTGCCGCTTGTGGGAACGCCGCGCAGCACATAGACGCCGTTGGCGTTGGTCACCGTAGTTACAGACGGGTTGGCCTCCAGACTGACCGTCACCCCCTCGACGGGAACGCCTGCGGTGTCCGCCACGCGTCCCATGAGACGGGGGTTCGCGCCGCTCGTGCCGCCGCCGCATCCCGCCAGCGCAACGACAGTCACGGCAGCCACCAGACCGAAGAATGCGAGCGTACCTTGCTTCATCAGATGTAACCCTCCTGGGCTGTCGCCCCTCATTGCTGTCCGGGCCACCAGCCGCTGTCCGGAAGAAGCCTGAACCTACTCAAGAACGTGTCGCGCAGGTCGGGCCCTATAGCCAGCTCCCGAGCAGTGACGTTCTCCAAGTGCAGATAGTTTACTCCCTCAATGACACTACGTAGACTGTGCTCGTAATAATCCGCGAGCCGCACCCGGACCCGAGACGGCGCTAGCGGTTGCTTTCGCGGACTGAGCGGAGCGCTCAATCGTACTTCGACGAGACGCGTGTTCGACGTGTCGCGCACGCCGATACCGATGTCCACAGATCCGAAACTGCGGATGAGATCGATGCCGATTCCTGTGTCTGCCGACAGGAACCGCCCTCCGACGACACGCACCTGGGCCTGCCATTCGGGGATCAGGTACCAGCACTCGGCGAGCCAGTAGAGCCGGTCGTTCAGTCGGTCATTGTCGAGCTTGCCAGCGATGCCGCGAAGTGCGATTCGGTCGGTCAGAGTGTGGAGCGCTTCCAGAACAATGCCGTCGTTCTCGCCGGGGAAGCGCCCGCCGATCGCCTGAACAATCCAGCCCTTTCTGGGGACGAATGCGTAGGAGATGAGTCGCCGATCATTGGTCCATCGGCGAGGCTCGTCGCTAACCAGCTCGCCTCCGATCGGGTAAACGAAGCGAGCCTGTGCCTGGAGGCCGCGCCCGAGTTGCGTCACGGCCTCGATTCTGCCGAACACGCCGATCCTGAATGCGCCAACCTCGGTCCCAACTACGTTGCGGATACCCGGGCTGATCACTATGTCGGTTCGGCCAAACGATGGATTGGCGACATCGGTTTGCTGTTGGGGGCCGCGCATCTCCCCAGAACCAGGCAATGCGACCACCTCGGTCACTGTCGCAAGGTCTCGAGGCGACTTGCGGCCTTCTGCGACCTGACGATAGTCCTCGACGGGCACGCGGTATTCAGCCATCGCAAGGCCGCGCCGCTTCAGCACAACCGCGAGCGCCGTCGTGTCATCCGGAGCATTCTCGGCGAGCAGACGTAGAACCTCCGGCAGACCGTCGAGCTGGCTGATGGTGTGACACCGGTCTTCATAGGCAACACCTAGCTCCCGATTGTCGCCCAGATGAGTCACGGTAACCTGAACGTCCTCTAGCCCCGACGCCGCCAGAGCGGCTTTGATTCGCTCCATGGCCTCCTGGGCAGCGCCGCCCTGGGCCTGAGCCGCCGGTTGGAGCGGGCGAGAGGGAAGGTAGGACAAGGGGGCCGTGTAGCCGAGCGTGAAGTTGGTGCCCTGGCTCACGTCGGCAACGCGTGCAAACACGCGATCGCCGAGGCGAACAAGAGCCCCGACGTTCACACGCATGGTGTCGTACTCGGCTTGCAGCTCCACGTTGTCGCCGATCCGATACTGAAGACCGGCAAGGAGACCGTCGTTGCCGCCGAATGCTCCGCCCAGCGTCACGAGAGCGGTGCTGTCGAGGAACGGCCACGATGCTACGAGAAAGCCCGTTGAGCCACGCGGGCCATTGCGGGCTACGTCCATGGCTCCGATCGCTAGCGCCGGCATGGAGGATGAGGCGGATACGAGCTGCAGCTTGCCGTGGCCCGCGAGGTCGAAATCGTGGCTAGCGCTGCCCAGCGTGGCGGCAAACTCGACTCTGGGCGCAATGGGTACGCCCAGCGCAAAGGAGCTGCGAGCTCCGATTGCAGGGTCCCAGTTCCGCATGGGCGGCGACCAGGTGATTCGGCCCCGGTCGCCGCGAAGCGTCATGGCGTTCGGCACACGAATCAATCCGGTCAGGCCAGTGACGGTCGAGACCGAGTCCCAGGAGTTCGACTTGCCATCATCCGCGCGGACCTCTGCGCTGCAAAACGCAACGCATATCGCGCCTGCCACCATCGCACCACGCGGTGCAATCCGCATGCCGTGCAACCTCCTCTGCTGCAGCCGCAATCTCACGGTGCAGTAAAGCATCATCATAACATCGGTGCCAAGGTTAGTCAAGAACAGAACGAAAAAACGGCGCGGTCGCGCGTCTACCCACGGCTAAGCACAGCCCGCGCGGCATCAAGCATCTGCCGAGCGTCCGCCTCGCAAGGCGCCTCGGCGATCAGGCGTACGATGGGCTCTGTGTTCGATGCCCTTGCCTGGATCCATCGGTCTGCCCAGATCGCTTTGATGCCGTCCGTGTAGTCGAGATCCGCCTCTCCCCACAGCGCGCGCAACGCACGCAGCAGCTCGGGTACCTCACGCGGGCTCACCTCGATGCGCTCCTTGATGAAGGCGTAGTGCGGTATGGCGGCGCGCAGGGCGGAGATGCTCTTCGCCTCCTGGGCCATGGCCTCCAGCACGTACGCCATGGCGACAAAGCTGTCCCGGCATGGATTGATGGCAGGCGCTATGACACCGCCGTTCCCCTCTCCGCCGATACGGGCGCCGACCTCAGCCATTCGCGATACCACATTGATCTCTCCGACACGTGTCCTGTGGAGCGGGCATCCGGCTTCGCGACAGATATCATCGAGCATGCGGCTCGTTGACACGTTCACCACAACCGGTCCGGGATCTCGCTTCAGGACGTGGCGTACCACGATGGCGAGCGTGGACTCTTCGCCGAGAGGCACTCCCGTCTCATCAGCGATGGCCAACCGGTCGGCGTCGGCATCCTGAATGAACCCTATGTCGGCGCCGCTCTCCAGAACGGCTTGACCCAGGGCCGTCATGTTCTCGGGTACAGGCTCAGGATTGTGCGGGAACGGCTCATCGGGGTCGACATAGATGGCGGTGACACGACATCCCAGTTGCTCAAGGAATGCGGGAGTGGCGGCATGCGCCGCGCCATTGCAGCAGTCTACGGCGACGTGGATGCCCGCCGACCGGATCGCGTCCATATCGATGTGGCGGAGAACGGCTTCGCGGTGGCGGGCAATGGCGCTGTCGTCGTGGCGCGGCTCCGCCACGGCAGTGCCGCCGATGCGCGGAAACACGCCCTGGTGGTACAGGTCCGTCAGCTCAGCAGCCTCATGCGGTCGCAACAGAATGCCGTCGGCGCCGAAGAACTTCAGCGCGTTCCATTCGATGGGGTTGTGGCTAGCCGTGACGCAGATGCCCCCGAAAGCGCCGCTCCGACGAATGTGCGACTGGAGCACCGGGACAGGCACGATGCCGAGGTCCACCGGGATGCAGCCTACGCTCATCAGACCTGCCATGACCGCGTGGCGCACCATGTCCCGCGAGGGCCGCGTGTCGGTTCCAACCAGAATGGGCCCGGCGCCGGCATAGGTGCCGAACGCGGCCCCGAAGGTTGTCACAAGCTGGGGGGTGAGCGCGTCGCCGACGATGCCGCGAACGCCCGAAACGCCGATTTTGAGCGCGAGCGCCTGGCGCATGTCAGCGCACCCCGTGCGCCATGGCGGCTCGCCGCGCCAGCGCCATAGCTTCGTCGAACAGTGTGTCGGCCCGCTCCGCAACGTCGGCTTCGGCAATCACCCGCAGCAGCGGCTCGGTGTTGGATGCACGGACGTGCAACCACGCATCGGGCCACTCCAGCCGCACGCCGTCGGTCAGGTCGGCCTCAACGTCGGCATATTGCTCTCTGAAGACATCGAGGACGCGGTACACCTGGTCCGGGGGAACGGCCACCTCGCCCTTGTGCATGTGCATGGCGGGGATGTCGGCGCACAGATCCGCGAATGTACAGTCTCTGGTTGCCATGGTTCGGAGCACCACCCCGAGCGTCAACAGAGCGTCGAACGTCGCTGCATGGGGCAGGACGGCAACGCCGCCGTTGCCCTCGCCAGCGACGGCTGCGCCATTGGTGAGCGCCAGGTCCATGACATGGCCCTCGCCCACGGTGGTCCGAACGCACGTGCGGCCATGGCGCTCCGCGACGCGCTCCACCATGCGGGACGTCGAGAGGTTCGTGACGACGGGCCCGGACCGTGTGGCGATCGCCTCGTTGGCCGCCAGCGGCAGGCTGTACTCTTCCGATAGAGGCACGCCGCCGGGAAGCACGAAGCCGATTCGGTCTCCGTCTGCATTGATCGCGACACCGATGTCGGCCGGCACGCTCCGCATGAGCGCGGCGAGCTGGCGCATGTTCGTGCGCGATGGCGCCGGAGGATGAGCGAACTCGACCGAGGGATCGTCGTTGAGCGGGATGATCTCACATCCCATGCGATCGAGCAGACGCTGCCCAGCCTCGATGGCAGCCCCGTTGCAGTAGTCAACGGCGACGCGCAAGCCCCGGCTGCGAACGGCATCGCAGGCGAGCGCTTCCGCGACATGCTCCACGTAGGCTTCAATGAGATCGGTCCGCAAGCGGAAACGTCGCAACTCGGACCAGCCGACACGCAGGAAAGCGCCCGCGTGATAGATGTCCAGCAGTTCTTCCGTGTTGGCAGCGTTGAGCAGGGCTCCGTCAGGACCGATGAACTTTAGCGCATTCCATCGCGCATCGTTGTGGCTGCCCGTCACGCTGATCCCTCCCGCAGCGCCGGTGTGCCGGATGGCGAACGATACGGCAGGGGTGGTGCACACGCCAAGGTCTATCACTTCGCATCCGGACGAAATGAGGGCGGACAAGACGGCGGAGCGCAGCATCACCGAGGACCGGCGCGTGTCGCGACCGATGACGACGGCGCCTCCCGCGCAATAGGCGCCGAAGGCACAGGCGAAGTTCACCGCCAGTTCCGGGGTCAGGGCATCGCCGACGACGCCCCGAATGCCCGATGTTCCGATCTTGAGTTGCCGCATGGAAGTGCTCCCAGGATTGTACCGCACCCTCATTCGGTACGACTGTGCCCCGAGCGCTGAGCGCACGGCGCTTGAGGTACATTCTGAGTAACCGGTACCCGTGCAGGAGTCTGGGGCCGGTGTGCCGTAGTAGTCGGCGCAGAAGCGTTGGCGATGGGAGGCAGCCTATGAACTACCCGATCTGGGAAGTACCGATGCTAGGAGGCGGGATGCTCATCGGCATCATCGCGATCCTGCACGTGTTCGTGTCTCACTTCGCGATCGGCGGCGGGCTGTATCTGGTCCTGACGGAGATACAGGCCCGCAAGACCAACGATCCGGACATGCTCGACTTCGCCAGGAAGCACAGCACGTTTTTCATCCTGGTGGTGCTGGTGTTCGGCGCGGTCAGCGGGGTGGGCATATGGTGGACCATCGCCCTCGTCAATCCTACAGCGGTCTCGACGCTCATCCATGTCTTTGTCTGGGTCTGGGCCATCGAGTGGGTTTTCTTCCTCGTCGAGCTGATCGCCGCGATCATCTACTACTACGGCTGGGAGCGCATGGATCCCGCGACGCACATCAAGGTCGGATGGATCTACGTGGTCTCCGCCTGGCTCTCGCTGTTCATGATCAACGGCATTCTCACGTTCATGCTTACGCCGGGTCGCTGGATCGAAACGCAGTCGGTGGCGGATGGATTCTTCAATCCCACGATGATTCCGTCAGCGATCCTCCGAACGGCTGTCTGCGTGGCGCTCGCCGGACTCTATGCGCTCATCACAGGCACGCTCATACGCAATGATGAAGCCCGGGCGCGGATCGTGCGCTGGTCGGCCAAGTGGGTGATGGGCGGGATCGCCGTACTGCCCCTCGCGGGCTTCTGGTACGTCGCGCAACTGCCGCCGATGGCCCGCGAGATATCCATGGGAGGCGCCCCCGTGGTGACGTTGTTCGCCGCGGGCAGCATCCTCTTCTCAGCTCTGGTCGTAGGCGGCGCGTTCATCGGCCCGTATCTCTTTCCCAAGCACGTTCATGTCACCTACGCGTTCGGACTGGCGATCATGGGCCTCATGGCCACGGGGGTGACCGAATGGGTTCGCGAAGCCGTGCGGAAACCCTACATCATCTACGATTACATGTACTCGAACACTCTGCGCGTAAAGGACCTTGGCGAGTACTCCATGAGCGGCCTGCTCACGAATGCCAAATGGGAGCGCCCCACGGAAGCGGACACGAAGTCGCAGGTACGCGTCGGCAGACGGGTGTTCCGAGCCCAGTGCATGGCATGCCACACAGTCAACGGCTTCAACGGCATGCGTTTCGCCGTCAAGGGGTGGGGCCGAGAGTTCCTCGACCATCAGATCCTGTACTTAAACGAGCTGAAGGGGTTCATGCCGCCGTTCATCGGAACGGATGAGGAGCGCGCCGCTCTGGTCGAGTACCTTTTGACGCTCAATGATACGGAGCAGGAATCGGACGTGGCGGCTGCGCCCGCCGAGCAGAAAGGGGGGCTGTGATGCCGGTAATGCCCGCTCCCGATCCCACCGGCTTGCCGGCGCCGGTTGTGATTTTGAAGTTTCTCTCCGTCTTCACGCTCACCTTGCACCTGCTAGCGATGAACCTGCTCGTGGGCGGCGTGACGATGATGGCGCTCGCGGGCCGAAAGCGGCAGACCGACCCTCTTGCCGATCGGGTGTTCCGGCGGCTTGCCCGAGCTCTGCCCGTCACCATGTCCATGACCATCACCCTCGGCGTGGCGCCGCTGTTGTTCGTTCAGGTGATCTACGGTCAGGCGTTCTACACTGCTTCGGTGCTCATAGCCTGGCCGTGGCTTGCCATCGTGCCGCTGGTGATGCTCGGTTACTACGGGCTGTATATCTGCCAGTTCCGGCCCTCATGGTTGGGCAACCGCGAGACCATCGTCGCATGGTTGAGCATGCTTGCCATCCTGGCGGTGGGCTTCGTGTTTACCAACACCTGGACCCTGATGCTGGCGCCTTCGATATGGAAGTACCTGTACGACGCGGGTATCAGCGGCCTGAAGCTCAACATGGCTGACGGAACGCTCTTGCCCCGATATCTTCACTTCATCGTCGGCGCCTTCTCGGTAGGTGGGCTCGCGGTCATGTTGCTTGGACGCACGCTCAAGTCCGCCGACGAGCAGGTCTCCGACGCGCTGCAGACGGCCGGCCGACGATGGTTTCTGGCTGCGGGCGGCGTGCAGTTGATCATCGGGTTCTGGTTTCTCTTCGCGCTTCCCGACCGCGTGCGTAACGCCTTCATCGGCGGGAACATGCTGGACAGCGGTGTGTTGGCGGCAGGCATTGTGCTCGCCATCGTCGCCATGGCGGTGGTCCGACGCATGCCTGGTCTGGCAGCGCTCCTGACGGGGATCTCGGTGTTCCTCATGGTCGGAACGCGGCATCGTGTTCGCCAGATCTCGCTGTTTCCCGATTTGCAGGTGAACAACCTGCAGGTGAATCCGCAATGGGCGCTGCTCGTGGTGTTTGTTGCCGTCTTGCTCGTCGGTCTCGCTACCGTGGCATGGATGGTGGCTGCCTTCGTTCGGGCCAAGCCGAAGATGGCAGGATAGCGATGAGAGATCGGCGTCGCTGGGACGCCTGAGGCATGGCTGGCGGACGACCAGATCTCGCCGTCATACCGGCGGCCGGCTACGGCACGCGGCTCAGGCCGCTCACGGACACCATCCCGAAAGAGATGCTGACGATTGGGCGGATGCCGGTCATCGGTCATGTGATGGATGAGCTTCGGGAGGCAGGAATACGACGGGCAGTGGTGGTGCTGTCCCCGTCCAAGGACCTGATCCGCTTGTATGTCGGCGACGGCGGTCGTTGGGGTATCGAGGTTGCCTACACGCTCCAGCCCGAGATGCGGGGCGTCGGGGATGCCATTCTGCGGGCCACGGGACAAGCATTCGAGGGATCGGTCGTGGCAGCGTTCGGGGATTGTGCGCTGTTCCGGAGGCCGTCGGCCGACAGGCTGCCTGCCTTGCTGCGATTGATTCGGGCTCACGACGCATGCTCAGCCCATGCCTCGGTGCTCTGCGAACGCGTGCCGAGGGAACGCACGCGGTTCTACGGGGTTCTGGCTCCCTTCGACGCAAGCGATCCGAACGACGGTGAGCCGTTCGCCGTGGCAGGAATCGTCGAGAAGCCGGATCCCGCGGAGGCTCCGAGCGAGTGGGTCGTGGCGGCGCGCTGGATCCTTAGGAGCGAAGCGCTGGCATACATCGAGCGCCAGACGCCTGGCCCCAACGGTGAAGTGGGGGTGACAGAGGCTATCGCGAGGCTGCTGGCAGACGGCGGGCGCGTGGTTGCCGTACCGATGGCGGCGTCGGAGCGCAGGTGCGACGTCGGTAACTGGAAGTCGCTGTTAGCGGCCCAGGCCCTCGCATCGGTGTGGGATCCGGAGTACGGGGAAGATGTGCGCCGACAGGTGGCCGCCAGCGAAGGAGACTGAGCCGCGCCGTTTGGTGGCCGCGCGGGATGTATAATGTTGCCACGAACACGTCCGGAGCCAATCATTGACTGTCGCGCTTGCCGATCTTGTCGCACAGTACGTATCCATCAAAGATGAGATAGACACCTCCATCAGGGCCGCGCTGGAGAGCGGCAGGTTCATTCTGGGACCAGCCGTTGCAGACCTCGAGCAATCCCTTTCGGACTACTGCGGTTCGCAGTATGCGGTCGGGGTGAACTCGGGCACCGATGCGCTCTTGCTCGCGCTGGCGGGATGCGGCATTGGACCGGGTGATGAGGTGATCACAACGCCTTTCACCTTCGTGGCCACGATCGAGGCCATAAGCCACGTTGGCGCAACCCCGGTGTTTGCCGATATAGATCCAGCCACGTTCAACCTTGATCCCGAAGCGGCGGCCGGGAAGATCGGCCCACGCACAAGGGCGATTATGCCCGTGGATCTGTTCGGTCAGATGGCCGATCGGGAGGCGTTTGCCGACCTCGCAGCGGAGCATGACCTGATCCTGATCTACGACTCCGCCCAGGCCATCGGAAGCGCCTTCAACAACAAGCCCATCGGCGCCTTTGGCGATGCCGCTACGCTCTCCTTCTTCCCGACAAAGAATCTCGGCGCATACGGCGACGGCGGCATGGTGTTGACCAACGACGCGGCCTGTGCCGAACGGGTTCGGCGACTGCGTTTCCATGGGAGCGGCGGTGACTATGCCTATGATGCCGTCGGATACTGCAGTAGGCTGGACGCCCTGCAGGCCGCGATCCTGAGCGTGAAGCTCCGTCATCTTAGCGAATGGACATCGGCGCGGCGACGGCATGCCGAGCGGTACCGGCAATGCCTGGCGGAGACGGGTCTCACGCTGCCGGTTGAGGCTCCGGGCGTCTTTCATACCTATCATCAGTTCACCGTCAGATCTCCGGAACGGGACCGGTTGCGCGCGTTCCTCGCAGATGCCGGCATACAGAGCGGCATCTACTATCCGTCCCCGCTCCATGTGCAGCCTGCCTACAAGGACCTCGGATACGCCGAGGGCGATTTCCCGGAGGCCGAGCGGGCCTGCCGCGAAGTTCTCTCGCTGCCTGTGCATCCCGATCTGACGGAAGCGCAGCTGGAGCATGTGTGCGCTACGGTTCGGCGTTTTCGCTAGCGCGCTCCGTCCGCATTCCGGGCAGCAGATGGTGAAGCGATCAGCGCCCCCGGACCGTAACCATAGCAGGGAAGGGAGTACTCGATGAAAGCAATGATCCTTGCCGCCGGCGTGGGGTCGCGCATGCATCCGCTGACGCGCACCCTTCCCAAGCCGTTGGTGCCCATCGTCAACCGACCGGTTATGGAGCACATTGTTCGGCTGCTCCGCAAACACGGCTTCACCGATATCATCGTCAACGTGCACTATCTCGGCGACCAGATCATGTCGTACTTCGGCGACGGCAGGCGCCTGGGCGTGAATATCAGCTACTCCGTCGAGGACCAGCTCTGGGGTGATGCCGGCAGCGTGAAGCGGTGCGAGGACTTCTTCGGCGACGAGACGTTTCTTGTCATAGGAGGCGATGACCTCGCGGACATTGACCTGACTCGATTGGTCGAGAACCATCGGCAGAAGAAAGCCCTCGCGAGCATCGCGCTCTCGCTCGTGGACGATCCGTCGGAATACGGCATCGTGCTGATCAACGAGGAGGGTCGCATAACCAAGTTCCTCGAGAAGCCAAAGGGCGAGGTGATCTTCTCCAACACCGCCAATACCGGCGTATACGTGTTTGAGCCCGAGGCTCTCGAACTAATCCCGCGGAATGTCTTCTACCAGCTGGGCAAGAACTTCTTCCCTCAGATGCTCGCCCAGAGCAGGCCCATCTATGGGTACCTCACGGCGAGCTATTGGATGGACGTCGGCAATCTCGCCATGTATCAGCAGGCGCACATTGACGCACTGGCCGGAAGAGCACAGATCGAGTTTCCCGTTCCTGAAGTGCGCAAGTACGTGTGGATTGGCGACAACGTCGAGATCGAGCCATCTGCGAAGATCGGTTACCCCGTGGTGATAGGCGACAACGTGAAGATCGAATCGGGCGCCGAGGTCCTGGAGAACACGGTCATCGGTCCCAACTGCTCGGTGGCCTCTGGAGCGGTTATCCGCGAATCCATCGTCTGGGAAGGCGCGCAGATCATGGCAGGGACCCGGCTGGAACATTGCGTGGTGGGCAAAGGATGCCGCGTTCAGTCGAATGCTGCGATCTTCGACGGGGTTATTGTGGACCTGTCCAACGCCAACGGCATCTAGAGGCGCTGCCGCTCGGCAACGCCCGGTCAGGCGCTTCTGGGAGAGAACCAATGGTCAATCTGTATGGTAAGCAGTGGACACGGCAAGAGCTTGTCGCGCGCGTGGGTGACATGTCGCAGATCGCCCGCGTCAAGATGCACACGCTGAGCGACGGAAGCGACGAAGGCGTCCATGCGGCCGATGTGACCACGGGCACCGGTTTTCAGTTCACCGTGGTGCCCTCTCGCGGCCTTGACATCTCGTCGGCATCCTATCGGGGGCGCTCGCTGGCATGGCGATCGGCGCAGGGCGATCGGCATCCGGCGTATTACGAGCCCCAGGGACTGGGGTGGCTGCGGGGCTTTCCGGGGGGACTGCTCACTACCTGCGGTCTCACGTGGATGGGCGCGCCCGATACAGACGACGGGGTCGAACTGGGGCTTCATGGGCGCTACAGCAACACTCCGGCGGCCGCGGTCCGCGGCTGGGCCGAGTGGGATGGGGATGCCTATGTTCTCTCGGTTCAGGGTGAGGTGCGCGAGACTGTGGTGTTCGGCGAGAACGTCGTGTGCCGTCGCAAGATCAGCGCAGTCCTCGGAGAGAACCGCCTGATTGTGGAGGATGCCATCACGAATGAGGGCTTTTCATCGTCGCCCCATATGGTGCTGTACCATGTGAACCTGGGCTTTCCCATCGTGGATGCGGGCTCGCGGGTAGTGGTTCCAGCCGAGCTTACCGAGCCGCGTGACGACGAGTCGGCCCGCGGGGGAGATCGGTGGATGTGCGTCGAGGAGCCGGTAGTCGGATATCGGGAGAAGGTCTACTTTCACCGCGTCGCGCCTGACCCTGATGGTTCGGCAACCGTTGCGGTGGTCAATCCGACGCTCGACGGCGGCCTCGGGGTCTATGTTCGGTACCGCCCCGACCAGTTGCCGCAGCTTGTGCAATGGAAGATGATGGGGGCGGGGACGTATGTGGTCGGGTTGGAGCCGGCCAATGCGCGCGTCATGGGCAGGTCGGTGGAACGTGCTGCAGGCCGACTGCAGATGATTGAGCCGGGCGAGACGCGACAGTATCGGTTGGAGCTTGGGGTCGTCGAGGGCCACGGGGCGTTGGAGCTCATCGGCTGAGCGTGCGGCAGCCATGAAGGTCATCGAGATACGCGAGGGCAGCGCCCTGGCAGAGCTCCAGGAGCAGTGGACCGACCTGCTCCAGCGGATGCCTGCGGCGACCGTATACCAGACGTGGGAATGGAACCACGCATGGTGGTCGGCGTATGGTAGGCGCAAATCGCTCCGGCTTCTGCTTGTCCATGACGGCGACGAGCTGGTTGCTATCGCGCCGCTGTACCTGAGCCGTCATCTCGGCACGCCGCTCCGGCGCCTTGCCTACATCGGCACGGGCGCTTCCGACTATCTCGACGTGATCGCCGACGAACAGCGCGCGCCGCATGCGTGCCGCGCTCTGCTGTCCTTTCTGGAATCGGCCCGAAGCCATGACCTCGCCGATCTTCAGCAGATACCGGAATGGTCGCCGCTCGCTCACGCCGTGAAGCATCTTCGGGCCTCTTCATGCGTCGCCAGGCCGCTGGAGATATGCCCGTATGTCGCGCTGCCGGAGACCTGGGACGTCTTCATTCGTGGACGCGGCAAACGGCTGCGCAGCAACATCGCCTATTACGAGCGGCTCCTGCAGCGCTCGTTCGAGCAGGTCGAGACCGTGCTGGTCGACAAAGACGGGCTGGACGCCGGCATGACGGCGCTCTTCGATCTGCATGGGCGCAGGTGGCGCTCGCGCATGATGCCGGGAGTGCTCTCCGGATCGGCAACGAGACGATTCCATCGCGACGTCGCCGCGCGTTTCAGTGACCGCGGATGGCTGCGGTTGCACGCGACGCGCGTGGATGGCAAGATCGTGGCGGGACTCTACTGCTTCTCCTATCGTCGGCGCTATTACTATTACCTCGGCGGATTCGAGCCTGCACTGGGACGCTACAGCATCGGGACCACGCTAACCGCGTCGGCGATCCGTCAGGCCATTGCCGAGGGGTGCTCGGAGTTCGACTTCCTCCGTGGTCATGAGGCGTACAAATACCGCTGGGCTCCGGAGGAGCGCACCAATGCCCAGCTCCTCGTGCCCAGCACGAGAAGGTGGCGGTCATCGGCCATGCTGAGGCTCAACCGTCTCGAGCGGCGCATTGAGTCTCTGGCCAAGGCCTGGTCCGATCGGGGCAAGGGCTCGGAACGGCAGAGGGAAACCTCGCAAGCGACGCCGTCCGAAGGAGTGCAGATCACATGAAAGGCTTCCTTGCGCTTCTCATACTGGTCTTCATTGCGCTGACCGGCTACAACGCCTGGCAGGTTCAGCAGCTCCAGGCTGAGGTGCAGACACTTCGCCGACAGCTTGATGAGCAGCGGCACTCAGCCGACGCACTGGCTCAAGCGGTCGAGGCGGTCAGGCGGGCTGGCGAGGCTGTGCGATCAGTGGACACGGCGGCAGCTCGCAGTTCGCTGGAAACGGCGCGACAGAAGCTGAGCGATGCCGCCAGGGCGGCTTCGGAGAAGGCTCGACCGACGCTTCGGTGGCTCGAGGAGCAGGTGAAGCATCTGACCACTGAGGTGCAGAGCGGACAAGGAGGATCACGATGATACGGCCGATTGGGCGTTTCCTTGCTGCCGTGGGTGTGGGACTGTGCCTCATCTCCGGTACTGGGTGCCGCAATACGAACTTCATCAGCACCAAGGACGAAGTCCGCATCGGAAAGGACGCCTCAGCCGAGGTGGAGCGACGTTACAAGGTGGAGACTACCACTGCGGACGCGCGCCGTGTGGCTGCCATCGGAGCTCGCATTCTGAACCACTCGGACAGGCGGGAGGGCGTGCCGTATTCGTTCAAAGTCATCGACAAGAACGATGTAAACGCCGTATCGTTGCCGGGCGGGCCGGTCTATGTCTATCGCGGCCTGCTCGATCTACTCGGCAGCGATGACGACGCACTCGCGTGCGTGATCGCGCACGAGGTAGGTCACATAGACGCTCGGCACAGCGCCAAGCAGATGAGCCAGCAGATCGCTGCGAACGTGGGCATCCTGGTGCTGCTTAAGGGCAAGACGGCGCAGGACATCGGCTCGCTGACCACCGACCTCCTCAATCTGAGCTACAGCCGGTCCGACGAGTATGAGGCCGATCATCGGGGCATTTCGTATGCCCACAAGGCCGGCTTCAAGGCCACCGGTCTGCTGACGTTCTTCGCCAAGTTGCAGGAGATGGAGAAGGGCAAACAGCAGGGCGCCGAGGTACTGCGGACCCATCCTCTGACAACCGCGCGCATGGATCGCGTCCAGAAGATCATAGAGAAGCAGGATTACCGCTTTGGCCGTTAGGGATCCGCGCCAATGGCTCGCGCCACGGCCGCCGCGCCCCCGTGGGCCAGGCCAGGCGGCACGCCTGTGAGAGTAGCTGCCGTTCTGCCGGCCTACAACGAGGAGGCTCGGGTCAAGGACGTCCTCGTCGCGGTGTGCCGAGCTCGATCCGTGGACGAAGTCGTGGTAGTGAATGACGGCTCGACCGACGCCACGGCAGCTCGCGCGCTCGAGGTCCCCGGCGTCTATCTCGTCAGTCTGCCTCGCAATATGGGGAAGGGCGGGGCCATGGCTGCCGGCGCCAGGTTCACCGATGCCGACATCCTGCTGTTCCTGGATGCCGACCTGATCGGTCTGCAGCCTGAGCACGTGGATGCGCTGGTGGAGCCGGTGCGAGCGGGGCGTGCGCTGATGGCCGTGGGACGCTTCTCAGGTGGACGCAAACTAACCGATCTATCGCAGCGTCTGGCGCCCAGCATCAGCGGCCAGCGCGCCATTGCCCGCGAGGTGTTCGAACAGATTCCAGGCATTGCCACGGTGCGGTACGGCGTCGAAATGCAGATCACACGCTTCTGCCGATACTATCGCATACCCACCGAGACGGTCCGACTTGCCGGCGTCACTCATCCGATGAAGGAAGAGAAGCTCGGCGTTCTTCGAGGATGGGCTTCGCGCGGGCGTATGTACGGGCAGATCCTGCGCATCATGCTCGATCCGCGCGCGCCGCGCCGAACGGTGGAGCGCACGCTGCGGCTGCTGAGACCACCCGAGTATGGGCCCGGCGTGTCGCCCTTAGGGTTCCAGCGCTGGCTGGGCCGCCTGAATAGGAAGCGTACGGCGGGGCGCTCCACGAGGACCAGGCGATAGGAGCCAGCAAGAGAGCGGCGCAGGAGCCGCCCCGGCCAGTGTTGCGCTGTTGCCCTATGATCTGGGAGAGCGAAGAGAAGCGGGCAGGCTCAACGTGCAGTCACCGATGACACTCCAGAAGTAGGCCCTCTTCCTGCCGATGCCGTCGGCTGCCAGTTCGGCGTCGGCGCTCTCGACGTCAAAGTACCGCCTCCACGCGTCACCGAATGTGCCACCCTCACCCATGCATTTCCAGAACTCGCGCGGTTCGTCGTAGAACACCTTGCCGCGTCCGACGAGGGCAAGTCCATCGCCGAGCATGAGCAGGGCTTCGGCTATTTGCCACTGGCCGTATAGCCCGGAATTGTAGGGTTCGCGCTCAAAGTGCGCAGGCTGCATGCCCTCGCAACCCGTGTGCAGGTAGAAAGCGGGAGCGCCGCTGAGCTTGCGGTTTTCGTAGAGTGATCGCAAAAGACCGTAGTTCACCCAGCCGCCCAGCGGCCGAGGGTCCGGAACCAGACGCGCCCCTTGTTTGGTCCACCACCAGAAACCGGGGCCGACTGCGCTTCCATAGGCGGCATAGTCTGCCGGCGGCTCGAAGCCAAAACCGGTCGAGCCTGCATGCGCCTTCATGGCTCGGGCGAGCGCGGGACGGGCCATCCAGGCCGCAAAGTCGGCGATCGTGGTCTTGGGGTTCCGAATGTCCAGCAGCGGAGCCGAGGCATTGCGCCATCCGGGCACGCCGGACTGCATGTCGGGCACCGAAGAGCCCCATTCTGTGGTGATGGAGGCTGGCAGCCATGCAGGGGAGGCTGTCGCATGCCGGTAGGCGTGGTTGCGATCGAAGTACTCCTGCAGCAACCTCCTCTCCAGCGTTGAGCTGGTTCGCCACAGGATCGTAGGGGAGGGCACCGCGTCTGGACCTGCGAACTCGACGGCTTGCGGCCTGCCCTCGGCGTCGAGCAGTCCCTCTCCGCGGACGCCGCGGATGTCAGGGTTCGGTTCAATGGCGGCGTGCAGGGCGTTGATCCTGCCGACGGCGATCTCGGGCTGGGCAAGCACATTGACCCGTCGAAGGTCGGCGACGGCGCATTCAGCGTTGCGCTCGCCCGGGAAGACGAACCGGCGCTTGGCGCCAGGTCCAGGATACTCCTCCCAGTAGCCGTCCTGCACCATGAAGAAATCTTCGTATCGCTCTGCGGTGCGTTGATGGAACTCGGTGACCTCGCCTTTGGGATCATCAGGGAAAGCTGCCAGAAGCCCGGCGACCTGCTCGGGCAGTCGGCGGTACGCCTGATCCCAGTTTCCGTCGAGATCCGCCAGCACGATATCGCCAGGCATGGCGATCACTTCGGCGATGCTTCGGACGTGGGATACGGCGTCCCACGTGCGCGCGGCAGCGGTGCCGGCCAACAGCGTGAGCCCATCCGTTCTGCGCCAGTAGTACTGACGCACGAGGAACGGCGCGGGGAAGTTGCCTACGAGAACCAGCGACTTGAGATCGGGGACCTGCCGGTACACCGCCTGAACCCACTGGCGCAGCGCGAGAACGGTCTCGCCGTCCTGGTGACGTGCCGACGCGTGAAGGCGCGTCACGGCAAGGCCGATGTGGAAGCCGTCTCGGGCAATGTCGCTCACGAACCGACGGAGCGCCGGCTGCAGGTCCGCAGCGGACCCATCGCGCGACCAGAGCCGCTCCTCGACAGCCACGAGCACAGCGCCGCGCCCCACCCCCCGTGCGGTCGTGACGGCTCGAAGCGACTCGATCTCCATGATACCGTCACCGTTGCGGTCGAGCGTCGCGTAGTTTCGGCAGGCATGTTCGAAGGCGCCGCGGAACGTGCCGAAGCTGGAGGGCTGGGCTTGGGCGGCGACGCAGGACAGCAAGAAAGCAACCGCGGCTACGGTGATACCCAGCGGGCGCACTGACGTCACCGGCGCTCGACCGCCTTCCTGAATCGTCGCAGACCCTCCACGATGTTCTCGTCCGAGGTGGCGTAGGAGAGACGAATGTACTCCTCGTCTTCGAGGCGTCTGCCGAAGCATGTACGAGGCAGAACAGCCACTCCGGCTTCGTTCAGGAGGTAATCACAGAGCTCGTTCGCCGACGCGAAACCCATGGAGCGGCATACACCCGTCACATTGGGGAACACATAGAAAGCGCCGCGCGGCTTGACGCATCGGACACCCGGAATCTCATTCAGCAGATCCGTGATAAGCGTGGCGCGCCGACGGAATGCAGCCGCCATCTCGCGCGACGGTTCTTGCGACGACCGTAGCGCCGCAAGCGCAGCACGCTGGATCATCATCGCGGTGCAGGAGTGCAGGTTGGTCTCAATACGCGAGAGCTGTTTGGCGAGGTCGGCCCGGCAGACGGCATAGCCGATGCGCCAGCCCGTCATAGCATAGGTCTTCGAGAAGCCGTCAATGGCGACCGTTCGCGCCTCCATACCGGGGACGGAGAGGATCGAAGCAAACGGGTAGTTGAACACGATCTGTGAATAGACCTCATCGGTAATCACCCAGAGGTCGTGATCCATGGCGATCTTCGCTATGGCGGCCATGTCGGAAGCCAGGAGCATGCCGCCGGTCGGGTTCTGCGGGCTGTTCAGGACGATCGCCCTGGTCCGCGGCGTCACGAGCGCGGCCAGTTCGTCCACATTGTAGGACCACTCGGTCTCCTCAGTCAGTCGCGCCGGCACGGGCTTGGCGCCGATCCAGTCCGCCACCGACTCGTATATCGGGTAGCCGGGGGATGGGTAGATGACCTCGTCGCCCGGGTTGACCAGGGCCATCATTGCCGAGAAGAGCATGGGTTTTGCGCCCGGCGCCACCACGACGTTCTCGGCGGAGACCGCGATGTTGCGCGTCGCCGTGAAGTACTCCGCTATGGCCTCGCGCAACTCCGGAAGCCCTTGCGACGGGCCGTAATGGGTGTAGTTCTCGTCGAGCGCCTGCTTGCAGGCGGCCTTGATATGGTCCGGCGTCTCGAAGTCGGGTTCGCCCAACCCGAACGAGATGATGTCGCGGCCTTCTGCACGAAGCGCGTGAACCTTTGCCAGCACGTCGAATGCCGTCTCCGTGCCAAGCTGTGCCATTCGGGCCGCGAGGCCGAGCGGTCGGGCCTCCCATTGCGATGCTGAGGTAGTCATGCGTCCGATTCCTCCTTGAACCGGATCCTGCGCTTCCTCAGATGAGCGTCGAGCCGCGCCATCAGGAAGCGCTACTTGCCGGTATGGACGTGGGTATCTTCTAGTTCGTGTTCTCTGGCGCTGACGCCTGCAACGATGCCGCCGCATGTGTACGATGGCGCGAGCAGCGTCAGCTCGGCGAGCATCCGGGCGTGATCGCCAGTCTGTGCGGCTTCGATCAGCGCGTCCAGATGGTAGTCTACGTCCTCGACAGGCGCCGGCGTCTGCGCCGCGACGAAGATGCGGGCATGCTTGGTGAGCGATGTCCCCTCCTCATCCGTCAGGAGCTCCTCGTGAAGCTTCTCGCCCGGTCGCAGTCCTGTTATGACGATTTTGATGTCGCGGTCCGGGATCAGGCCCGAGAGGCGAATCAGGCTGTGGGCAAGGTCCATGATCTTGACCGGCTCACCCATGTCGAGCACGTAGATCGTTCCGTTGCCGCCCATCGCGCCAGCCTGTATGACGAGCTGAACGGCCTCGGGGATGGTCATGAAGTAACGGGTCACGTCCGGATGGGTCACCGTTACGGGACCTCCCCGCTCGATCTGGCGCTTCATCACGGGCACGACGCTGCCGCGACTTCCCAGCACGTTGCCGAACCGCACCATGGCGAAGTCGGTCTGGCTGCGCGCGCTCTCTGCCTGAATGACCCGCTCGGCGACGCGCTTGGACGCGCCCATGATGCTAGTGGGGTTGACGGCCTTGTCCGTCGAGATCATGACGAACCGTCTCACGCCGACGAGCGATGCGGCCCGCGCGAGGTTGCGTGTCCCGAGGACATTGTTGGTGATCGCTTCCTCCGGGTTGAGCTCCATCAGCGGCACGTGTTTGTGCGCTGCGGCATGGAAGACGACCGTCGGGGCCGTCTCCTTCATCACGCGCAGCACACGGTCGTAGTCCCGTATGTCCGCGATGACACAGGTCAGCCGAGGGACGCGCCGTCCGGCGCTCAGGCCGTTCAGACGGGTTCGCATCTCCTCTTCGATTTCGAAGACCGAGTTTTCGCCGTGACCCAGCAGGATGAGCTCCTCGGGACCTGCCAGCGAGATCTGTCGAACCAGCTCGGAGCCGATCGAACCGCCCGCGCCGGTAATCAGGACGCGGGCCCCGGAGAGGTACGCGGCGATCTCTTCGACGTCCACGGAGACGGGCTCGCGCTGGAGCAGGTCTTCCACCTCTACGTCCCGCAGATGGGTGAGCAACTCCGACTCGTCGAGCTCAGCGAACCCGGGCGAGATGCGGAGCCGCACGGGCACGCTCTCCAATCGGCGCGTGATCTCCCGCACCTGGAAGCCTTTCGCAGCGGAGATCGCGATGATAGCCTCATCCACCTTGTGCGTGGCGATGATCTCAGGCGCTTCCTGCGACGTGCCAAGGACCGGCGCGCCCTGGATGAGCTGGTTCTGCTTCGCAGGATCGTCGTCTATGAACCCGATCAGAACCAGACCCTCGTGGGCACGTCGCCGCACCTCTCGGGCCAGAGCGGCTCCGCGTCGGCCAGCCCCGACAATCAGCACTCGCCGGCGCTTCGATGGCCGAACGAAGAGGGTCCCGCCCCGGGCGTCGTAGAACATGCGGTAGCCGAACCGCGACATGGCCACGGCTATGAAGTTAATAAAGCCGTCAATCACCACTACGGTGTTCGGGATCCGTGACCAGTGCACGAACATGGCGTACACGAGGATGAGAGCAGTGCTCACGAACGTCGAGTAGGCAAGCAGGAGGGCGTCGCTCGAGCTCGTGTACCGGACCATGATCCGATAGACGCCGAACCCGTAGAGTGCGAGCAGGCGCAGCGCGAGGATGAACGGCAGCATCTGGACGAACGCCTTGGTCCAGACGGGGCCGAGCGGGAACTGGTCCGTACGCAGCGAGAAGGCGACGTAGAACGATCCGGCGCTGAGGAGAGCGTCGGTTGCCATCAGGCTAAGGCGATACGTGATCAAACGAGCCCGCGTGGTCATTCAGCCTCGCAAACTGAAGCAGGCGTCCGGCACGGGTTTGTTCAGGGTGGACGCGACACAACATCGTACCCGCTATGGGGCGTGTTGGTGTATGCCGGCGAAGCGCGACGTCAGCGCTTCGCGTCGAGATCGAGGGCGACCGGCATGTCCGGCGTTAGCTCGACGGCAGTGATCGATCCTCGATACCGCACGGTGACACGGTGCCGCGCGGTCGCCGACAGCGTCAGCGAGGCCGTCTGTGGGGTGAGGCCCCGTACGGTCACGAGGACGCGCTCATCGGGACAGTCCACTCGGATGGGAAACGGGACGAGATCCGCCCCGGGGTCCGCCACCGCGAACGTGCACGGAAACTGAAGTTGCTCGGCCTTCACGGCCGCCGCATAGGCAGCGCGCGGGCGTCCCGCAGCGAGATGACGGCGCGCCGTGCGCAACCATTCGGAGGACGGCTCGTTGGCGAACGGTTCGCGATCGCGCAATGCCACCGAGGCGATGATGTCGGCGGCATCCTGATAGTCGGCGACAGCCATGCTTCGCCAGCGCTCGAACCGAATGTCAGAGCCGAGAGTGAGGGCCGGAGCGCCGTCTTCTGCAGGCACACAGATTGCGCTGTTGGGCGGAACGCTCTCAACCGAGACTGCGTAGCGCTCTCCTGGCTTCTGGTGGAACATGGCAGGCAATCGGAGCACACGGGCGCCGGCAAGCGCTGGATCGTCGCCGGTCAGCTTTGCGGTCACGGTTACGCTCAGTTCGGGCTTAGCGTCGAGCGACCGCACGGTCACACGCACCGTCGCCGTAGTCCTGTCGCTCGGAGCTGCATGGAGCCAGATCGTGTTGGTACCGAACGCGTCGGGCCCTGCCACGTAGGTGCGCTCGGCACGTTCTGCGAGCGGCATCGGGGTACTGCTGGCTTTGGGCGCCCACCCGAACGAGGCGGGTGTCGCGATGCTCGACGCGAACTGCTCCAGCAGGGGACGCACGTTCTGGCGGTGATGCCAGTTGTACAGCGTGGCATAGCGGGCTCCGTGGGCGTACGCCGCGCGCAGACAAGCGAGCAGTTGACCATCGTCGGCGCCCGTACATTCCAGATTCGGCAGGGCGATCCGGCCTCGTTCGCGCTCCTTGATCAGCCAGGGCAGCATGGTCGCGCCAGACCAGTACTCGCCGCCGCTCCGGCCATCTCGCACATATCCGACCTCGAGCCCTGGACGCAGCGGGTTGACGCCTCGCATGGGGAACACCGGCATAGCGTAGGGCTCGGTAAAGACGTTACGGCGAACGAGATCGTCGGCCATGCCGACTCTCCCTGGAGACAGCCTGATCGGGTCGGGCGGCAACGCTTCCAGCATCCAGTCCACAATCGTCTGCTGCCAGCGCGCGAGGTTCTGATGGAGCCACCAGCGCTCATTGCGATCGAGGCCATTGCGGGGATCGAGGTTGATCCGGTCCGCGAGGGCATCAGTCACCACAAACGGGTTGAAGTCCGCGAGCAGCGCCGTGCGAGCCTTGCCCCCATTGGCGGCGGTGTAGGCGCTGTCATCCACGCCCTTGGCCCAGTAGACCGTCTCTTCGCCGGTTCCGAGCTCTCCGGGGAATAGCTGGGGAACTCCCCACCGGGCGAGACGCTCGCGTTGCAGAAGCCAGGCTGCGATGCATTGCTTGAGGCGCGATCGCCGATACTGGTTCAGCCGCGGATGATTGAACGTCAGCCACGGAGTGTTGCTCCAACGATTGGGCACGGAGAGGCCATAGCGCACGTCGTAGCGGTCTCCGAGCAGCGGCCTGAGCCCCGGGTCGTCTGTCTGGTCGTCGTCGTCCCAGGTGATCTGCTGATAGGGCACGTCCGTGAACGTGCCGCCGGCGCCGTCGGGCACGCCGGCTGGAATGCCAGCCCAGTGCATCTGCGGCGCCACACGGATAGGGAACCGGGCTTGATACGCGAGGTCGGCGAACCTTCGCATGAGCTGCATCTGCTCGGCGACGTCCTTCCGGTTGAAGTTATAGAGCACGGAAGCCTGGGGGAGGATATGGGGACCGACGGGTATGAGCCCCTTGATCCTCTCGAGCTCGACCCGGTCAAGCGCATATCCGAAGCCCTGCGACGTCAGCAGCGCCAGGCCCATGCGGTAGTCGCGGCCGCGGTCATCCGGACCGCCAGGGTCGGCAGGGAGCGCAAAGGCGCGAACCGAAGTGACCACGAACGCAAAGGCGTTGCGCCATCCCGCGCGTATCCGCAGGACGACCTCGCGATCCGGGATGTCGGTCTCGACGAACGCAGTTCTTCCTGCGCCGGCGCCGGGGTCGACCTCTGTTGCGCTGCAGACCTCGTTGCCCTGGATCTCGACGCTCCACTGCTGCGGTTTGCCGTGATACTGTGGCTCTGTGGCCATGCGTATCGCGAAGGCGGTCCTCTGCGGAGCGGCGGTGGCCATGCGCACGTAGAGAACGCCGCCCGGCTGCAGAGCGACGCCGTTGATGGGCTCGCGAATCCGACCGAACACGGCGAAGCCGGATGCAACCTCGGCTCGAACGAAGGTCACCGAGTGTCGAGCACGGTCGGTTCCGTCCGACAGGTTCACGGAGTCGACTGCATCCGTAGGTTCGCGCGATGGGGTCGGAATCGGGCTGGAGGGTTGAGGCGTCTGAAGGGCTCGAGATGCATGATGGGCGCCGATGCCCAGGAGGATCCCGACGGCCGCCAGTGCGGCCCATGCTTGCCGGATGCGCAGTCCTCTTGGCACCGGTTCGGGCTTAGCGGCCAGGAACCGCCTGCGGGCGGGCGGTTCCCCGTGGCGTGAACGGCTCTCGCGTGATCAGAACGGCATCCACATTCAGGGCATATGCGCTCCCCGCCGATGAGCGATCGGTTACCCTGAGCGTGAAGGTATGGTTGCCCGCCGACAGCGCCACGCTGCCGAGCTTCATCCAGCAGAAGCGGTCGCCCAGATATGTGTTCCCGACTACCGTAGCCTCGGCTGATGTGCGCGTCTCACCTGCGCCGACGATCCAGGCGAAGGGGGATACGCTCGGGCCCGGCGGCGTGCACGCGATCCAGACATCGTAGGTGTCGTTGGCCGGCACGCGGAATGGCAGTTGCAGCGTGTAGCCGTCGCGCGGAGGTGGCGAGGATGTGTTGAGAGACAGGTACATCCCAGCGGAGGCTCCTGCATCGGCAACCACTTCGGTGAAGGTCTGGACTTTCGCGTATTCGGCCTCGATCCAGGTGTAGGGCTGCATCAGTTCGACGATGCCTTCGAGCGCCTGCCGGGACATGAGGTAGGCGGTCGCCATGTCCCGATGGCGGTACCGGGCCTCAGCGGTATCGAGGCGATAGCGCAGGTCCTGCGTGGGCAGCTTCTGCGATTGCGCTTCGGCGATCATGGCGCGCAGCTCACGCAGGGAATCCTCGACTGCCTCCATGGGAAAGATGTCCTGGCCGCCGGAACGGATGATCACGGGATCGGCTCCGACGATCAGCCGTGCTGTACGGGCCTTCTGGTCGATCTTGATTTCAACGGGGGTGCCGTCCGGTTCAAACGCCTGCACTTTGCGCGGGTCCGCGACGGCAAGCCGCGTGTCACGCGGGCCTTTGAGAGACCACAGGACCACGCTGTCGCCTTCCGGCAGTCTGATGGTGTAGCCGGCATAGGAAGCGCCGTAGTCCAGAGCCCGTCCCGGGGCCAGCGATGGTACCCACCAGACGTTGCCAGAGCCGATGCGTCCCGAAGTGACCAATCCGGCTGCCGCTGCAGGATAGGGGAGAGCGCGCGGCCCCGAACCGACGCTCTGCCGTGAGGCCGCCCGACGAGCGTACTCGCTGATCCACGTGGCCTGTTCCGAACCCGCTGCGGAAGATGCGCGGACGAAGACGCCATGGGCGCCGAGCCCCCTGAGGCGATCCAGGGCGGCAATCAGCGCCTCCCGGGTAGGGGCCGTTCCTGGCGCTTCGTCGCCGAACGAGGACACGAGGAACCAGAGCGGCTTCGGGGAGTCATTTGCCTGGCGAAAGGCAGCCTCCGTAGTGGCCATCCGCAACGCCTGGCCCTGTCCCGATGCTATGGCTCCCAGGCCGTCGGGGCCGCCGGGTGCGCTTGTTCCGGCGAACACCCGATGCAGTCCCGTGTGGGTGTAGACGACGGGTACGTCCGCCACTTCGCGCTTCAGAAGGTCAGCCAGAGCGGTCATGGCATAGGTGATGCCTGCATCGCGACACTCGAAGAGATCGCTCCAGAACTTCGGTTCGCCGCCCCCGATCTGGTATCGCTTGCCCTCGTTCAGGTCGAGCAGAAACGGGACGCCCTTGGCGCGCGACCAGAGAGGTATCAGCCCCGAAGCGGCGCGATAGTCCTTGATGTCGCGGTCCATCAGGGACCACGCGGTGGCCAGAGCCGTGGTGGACGGGTACTTCCGGGCCAGAAATGCCTCCCATTCGAGCCGAAACGCGGGGGCGTCGGGCACGAAATGCTCGGCGTCGCCGTCGAGAGCCACCGGCGGTCCGAGCGGATCCAGGAAAAAGCGCAGACCAGGCCCGAACTTCACGGCGCCCAGTGTCAGCAGCAGCCGGTCCCGATAGCGATCGAACCCGCTCCAGATGTCCGGGATCGTGCCGTGTCGGGCTGGACGCAGGGCTCCGTGGGGATACAGTATGGCCACCGAGCCTTCAGAGACACGCGGTCCGGTGGCGATGGATGCCTGACCGCCAGTGACGGGTATGCGGCCCTGCTCGGCGATCTGGGTGCCGTCGCGCGCGTCCACGACGACGAACCATGCGAAGTCGGCGTTGGGCGCGTCCCAGGCGACATCCATGCCGTCGTGCACTTCGGGGATGCGGAATGCCGATGGGTTCACCAGCATGCCGGTGAGCGGAGTGTCCAGGCCGGTTCCGAAGGCAATGCCGTAGCGGAAGCCCTGCGCCTCGAGATGATTAATGACGCGCTGCCATATCTCCGGCGAGATCGCTGCTGCGCTTCGGCCCGGGTCAATGATCAGATCGCCAACGCCGGCGGCCTTGAGCGAAGCGAGCTCTGCCGTGTCCTGCGCCCAGAGCTCATCGGTGGAGCTCTGAGCGAGCACGCGGGGGGTGAACCACGTGCCGATGGGCTCGTAGGGGGCGCCTTCCCAGATGAGCTCACGGGCCTTCGAAACCTGCCACGCGTGCGCTGCACCCGTGCGATCGGTGAAGCGACCTGCAGGCGCGTTCATCTGCGCAACGGCGATGAGACCCGCCAGCATCCAGGCGACATGAGCCGGACCTACCATGACATCAGTCCCATCGCGGCGGTTCGATCTTCTTCAGGCACCGTGCCCTCCCAGTGCATCCGTCGGACGCCGTCGCTCCCATGCTCCGGTCGCCTCCACTCTTGCGCCCTGAGTCTAACACACCGGAAGGCGAATGGTCCACCGGATACGCGGCCCGATGAGTCGTGAGCCTCAGCTAGCCGAGTCCTCCTAAGTCATCTTATAGACCATCCGACGCATGCAAGATCCGTTGCTTCAGCCCGCCAATTGATCGCCGCGACAGTTCCGGCGTTCCCATGAGCCGTATGGGGGGCTCCCTCACTGTGCGGCGTCGGCGCCCTTCGTGAGCTTCACGGGGATCGCCGGCTGTCGGTCGAGCGGATGGTCGAAGAACGCCGGCCCGATGAACCGATGGGACAGATAGAGCCACCAGGCGAACTGCGCGCGCGTAACGATGCGATCTCGTTCGAAGAGCGGCTGGCCGTTGGCGTCGCGTGACTGGAGTACCCCCCACACCTGCACATCTATGCCGCGTTCAGCCAGCGCCTCCGCCGCGTCGTCATAGGCGCTGCCGCCATGGGTGTCGGCGTAGCGGGCACGGACAGAGGAACGCCTCCATCCGAACGCTGCGGCGAGCATGACGGCGACCTCGCCCCGGGTAAGGCGACGGTCTGCCGGCGCGGGCGTTGCTGGAACCATCCATGCATCACCGGATGCTGCGGCTCGTTCCTTCAGGATCGAGAGGAGGCGAGACGCTTCATCCGCGGTCAAAGGATCGTCCGGTCGAAACGGCGCAGCCGCCAACCGCGACACCCGAGTTCTCTCGCTGGGCGGCGGGCACGGGTAGAAGCCTCGCGCCCCCAGCCACTGAATGGGACGATAGGCGGAGTGCGATGGCGCGATGTCCGAGAACATGTACAGGAGCGCCGGGTGGGGTCCCGGACCGGGTGCGCCGAACCCGTCGCACGCCGGCCGATCCGACGTTCCCGCTTCGTGCTTGAGCAGCTCGTTCTGGATCTGGTTTGCGGGCACCTGCGACGGCTTCAGTCCATGGCGCAGACAGAGCGCCGCCGCGACCGCTGTCGCAGCGCCGAAGTGCATCCGAACCGGCTCCATGCGATAGGTGCCGTAGGCGACATGCGTAGCCGATACCGCCGTTACGACGAAGAGGTTCTCGACGCGCCTGGGAATGGTGATCCGGAACGGCACTTGATGCCACGGGGTGTACTGGGGCAGGTAGAACTCGCCTTCGCCCATGTCGGGGGTGGATGGATCGGTCTTGGGTTGGGTGGCATGGGAGTCCATAGCGTAGTCGGCGATTCCGATGGCGTCCGGCCGCACCAGCTCGCGGGCCGACATGATGTCTGTCTGGTCCATGACGACGTCGGCAACGAAGCGGCGCGCCTCGCGGATATAGAGGAGCGGCGGCCAGCCGCCGTCGGCCCGGAAGTCGTCCTCCGACAGTCCGATGTTCCGGTAGCCCTCGCCCGTCTGGATCCAGTAGAGGTAGCCAAGAGCGTGATTGCGAAAGAGCGCCTCTATTTGGCGTCTTTCGGCGTAACTCGCTTCCGGATAGGAGTAGTTGACCCCCTGGAGGTCGCTGCCGTACGGGTGCTGGTTGATCTCGTACTTATCGTTGGGCAGCTTACCGCTTGTGGCATTCCAGCTTCGGGGCCAGGGCGGAGCGTGGCGGTAGAGCTCCTCGTTATAGCCTGCCGGAGGCTCGATCGTCCGATCGGCGCCCTTACCGTAGTCCTTGACGGTCATGAGGTAGGCGTATGCCTGGATGCGTCGGTCGGCCTTGCCCGTGCTGTTGGGCATGATCCTGTCCTTCGCACGGTCGTAGTATATGTGCCCTGCGTGAGGTTCTCGTCGAGATCGGGCTTCACGCCCGACCCGATAGGGCGCTCCGGCCCACGCTGCAACATCGCCGCACTCGGTCGCGTCAATGACGATCCGCGGGTAGATGCGTCCTGTTCGGGGCGCGTCTCGATCGGGCGTCTCCGCCAGCGATTCGACGGAGACCCATTCAATGCTGCCCCGTTTCGTGCATACCCCTGTGGGTCTCGTCTGGCGGAAGACGTTGAGACCGGGCGCACTCCAGATGATCTCCTTCATCACTTGATGGGCCACGCGGGGTTCGTAGCGGAGCCCGTTGTCGCTTCCATAGTGGCGAGCCACGCCGGTGCGGAACTCCTCGAAGAAACCCGATGCATGGTCCAAGCGTCGGATGTCGCTGGCGCCGAGACCGTTTACCGACATGCCGCCCAGACGGCGGGTCTCCTCAATGAGGACTACGTTCAGTCCATAGCGCGCGGCCACAACCGCCGCCGCGACTCCGGCGGTCGTGGCGCCGACGACCAGTACCTCGCACTCCAGGCGCGGCGGCAACGGCCTGTCGGTACGCTCAACGTAAGCTCTGCTCAGGGGGCCTTGACCAGAGGCGCGGACGGCTGCGACTGCATAGGCGTGGTTGCGAGCGGGCTCCGCGCTGCTGTCTGTCCATGCAATCGCCGAAGCCTCCGCCGTTCCGATGTGCCGGCCATCGCGGTACACCGCGTAACCAGTTGCGCCGGGCACTGCGTTCCAGTAGACGCGAATCTGCGACGGACCGACAGCCACGGCTTCGACGGCATCGGGCGCGGCGATGTCTGAAGCCAATGCGCTTGACATCCAGGCCATCGCTAGAACGAGGGAAGAAAGCGCCGGAAGACATTGACGCCCGAGAGTCCGAACGCGTACAATCCCTCTAGATGGGCGCTGAGATCGGTGGGGGGTGGCGCTAGCATTGGCCGACATGGTGTGCATCCTGACGCAGCCTGAAGAGCTGCACGACATGGGGATATCCCCGATCGGGGATGATGCTCCCGAGAATGTTGTGTTCTGCTGCTTCTTTCGCGATGCAGAGTCCCGCTCCGATCTACTCGCCAGGCTTCATCAGGAAGCCGGCCAGAGACCGGTGGAAGCCGACGAGACGGCGGCCGAAGTCGCGCGGCTATCGCGGCTGTATAGTCGCTGCTGGCAGAGCGATCGAACGGAAGACGCCCTGGCTGCCGTCATTCGGTGGCGGACCCTCGTCTTGCGACGAGGATACCACACCTACACGCTGAAGGAGGGTTACCCTCCGTATCGCTTTGGGTGCATCGTAGCGTTCGAGGCGCTGGGCGCCGCCGAGCTGCGGGAGACCCTGGATCGTGCTCGGGCCATCGCCGATGGCGAGCGCGGACGGATCATGGATGTGTTCGGCTGGGGCGTGATGGAATAGGCGAGGACCGGCGCATTCGCCACGCCATGATTTCGGATCGAAGGGAGGGCAGCCTGTGGCGGACATGACACGAAGAGAGGCAGCGATAGGACTGGCTGCGCTCGGCAGTCTGGCTGCCGCTGGCGCCCGCGGAGCCCAGGATCGCGTGCGCCTCGGCTTCATCGGCGTGGGAAATCGGGGTCTGCAGCTCTTGAACAGCGCGCTTAAGCTGCCCGATGCCGAGATAACGGCAGTCTGCGACGTGTACAGGCCCTATCTGGATCGCGCCCTGGAACGCGTCGGCAAGACCATACCGAGCTATGGCGACTTCCGCAGGCTCCTTGAGCGGCGTGATGTCGACGCCGTCGTGATCGCCACGCCCGACCACTGGCATGCGCTGCAGACGATCGCCGCATGTGAAGCCGGCAAGGACGTGTATGTCGAGAAGCCCCTGACGATCACGATCCGCGAAGGCAGGCGGATGATCGAGACCGCGCGACGCACCAACCGCGTGGTGGCCGTTGGACTCCAGCGGCGCTCATCCACCCTCTACGCCGATTTGGGACGGGCGGTCCGAGCGGGCGTCATCGGCAAGGTGACGCTCGCGCAGGCTCATCGAATCAGCAATATGTGGCCGAACGGCATCGGCAGAGCTCCCGACGGACCGCCTCCGCCCGGTCTTGACTGGGATATGTGGCTCGGGCCGCGACCGCGACGCCCCTTCAATGCCAATATCGCCCCGTACAAGTTCCGCTGGTGGAAGGCCTACTCATCGCAGGTCGGCAACTGGGGCGTCCATTACTTCGACGCCATTCGGTGGGTGCTCGGAGAGAGTGCGCCCGTGTCGGTCTCGGCCCACGGCGGGCGCTATGCCGTGGAAGACGACCGTGACATTCCCGACACGATGGAGGCCATTTTCGAGTTCGCATCGGGGCGCTTGTTGACGTTCGGGCAGTACGAGGCATCGGGCGTAGCAGCGTTGCGCAGCGGCGAGGTGGAGCTTCGCGGTACGATGGGAACGATCTATGTCTCATCGTCAGGCTACGAGATCGTCCCTGACAGGCCGGGGCAGTTCCAGACCTGGGAGCCCAAGGTGCAGGCATCAACGATCAAAGGAGCCGACGGCAATCTGGATGATCGGCACATGGCGAACTTCGTCACGTGCGTCCGGACGCGTGAACGGCCCGCGTGCGATGTCGAGGACGGCCATCTGTCCACAGTGTTCGCCCATCTGGCCAACATCGCGCTGGCAACCCGATCGCGTATCGAATGGGACCCCACTCAGGAGCGCATCACCAACAACCGTGCAGCCAACGCGCTGCTGCACTACAGGTACCGAGCGCCGTGGAAGCTGGAGTGAGCGCATGAAACCGGCTGCGAAGGCCCTCGGCGGACCGTTCCGGTTCGCCGCCGTTATTGCCTGTTGCCTGTCTCTCGGCGTGGCGGCTGCGCCCGGAGCAAAGCAACCGTCCCCCCAGAACCGGACCGCAGACTACGACTACTCGCGGTTCGTGCGTGTGTGGACCTCGCCGCAGCCGACGGCGATTGCGGGCCTGCCCGCCGATGGCGAGCGCATGATCCTGGCCAGCAATGTGCCTGCTCCCAGTGACCTTGCGCTCCTCGCCTCCGCAGGCTTCACGCTTCTTCAGACCGACAGCGACCATCAGAGCACCGAGGAGGTGCGGCCCGAAGTGTGGGACTACGCGGGACCGGATCGTGCGCGCGAGCTTGCATTGGCGGCGGGCTTCGACTGGTGCTACTTCCCGCATTTCGCGTTTCCGCCCCCCTGGTACGCCCAGCGCAACGCCTTCACGCGCGTTCGGTGTCTGGAGCATAACGAGACTCTAGAGGCATTCTCGCCCTGGGACCCCAACTTTGCTGCCTATCTCAACCGGGGCTATGAGCGGCTCGCACAGCATTACCGCGGGCAAGCCCAGGTGCCGGCTCTGTACCTCGGCGTGCACGGCGACTACGGCGAGGCCGGCATGTTCATCGGCGCCCGAACCGCCGTGCCGGGGCAGAAGGAGGACTGGCAGCGGCGCTTCGGCAATCTGCATAACCATGTGGGCTGGTGGTGCGGAGATCCCCTGGCGCGCGCCGCGTTCCGATCGGCCATGGCGGCCCGCTACGGAGGGTTGGAGGGCCTGAATCAGGCCTGGCGCACCCGCTATGCGAGCGTGGACGCCATCGCCTTTCCGACTGCGCCGGCGACGAGCTCACGCAGGCACTGGCTGGACTTCGTGCAGTGGTATCGCGACTCGGTCAACGCCATGACCGACATGGTCTGCCGGGTCGCGCGACGCAACTTCCCCACGGCCCTGCTGATCCTGCCCGTCGGATTCGGGGACGAGGACCCACGCAACGGAGCGGACAACTCGATGCTGGCCAAGATCGCGGCTCGGCACCGCGTGGAGCTCCGTTCCACGCATGGAGGCTATCGCCCGTATCCTGAGAATGTCGCGAGCATGCTGGGGCGATTGGCGTCGGCATGCCGCTTCTATGGCGTGCCGTTCTGGACCGAACCGCCCAGCACGATCACTCCCGAGGGGCAGGTGGCTCGGATATTCGAGAGTGCCACGCTCGGCGCGCGAGGTCACTACGACTGGGCTGCCAACGTGACGACGGGGCGCGATGCCTACTACCGGTATGGCAAGCACCTGAAAGCGTCCAGGCGAATCGTGGATGTCGCCATGTTCTTTCCGACGACGGCCCACTTGCTCAGGCCCGGCGACGGCTTTCCGCGCACGTTCGAGCGAGGCTGCGCTACCATCCGGGACCTCATGGATTTCGACATCGTGGACGAGCGCATGGTGCTCGACGGCGCGCTGGATCGCTACAGAGTGCTCGTCTGGTGGGAGGGTTCCATCGTAGAGGCGTCGGTACTCGACAGCATACGCGCCTGGGTTCAGCGCGGGGGCGTACTGGTTGCCTACGACTGCGGCAAGATCGAGACAGTGGAAGGCGGCACCGAGTGGTTCCGGGATGTCTTCGGATATGCCGGTCGCCTGTCTCCTGCGGGAGGCAATCTCCGCTTCGTTCCCGCATCCGGCTCCGCTGTGCCGAGCACGTACAGGGTCTCCGTGGGAGAGCCGAGCGCCTCGCCATTCCTCGAGGGTGACTGGTACGCTCCCGACAACGTCGGCGGCGTCTCTCGGCGGTGGTCGGGCGAATCCGCCGATCTGCGGCTCCCGCTTGTGGGCAGCCAGGGCATCACGCTGACGGTGCGCGCCTCGTTTCCTGCCGAGGCCTCGGGACTGCGGCGCGAAGTGCTGGTCAATGGAACGCAGGTCGGCATTCTGGATCTTGCCGGAGAGCACACGTACAGGTTCACGGTGCCGGCATCGCTCCTGTCGGGACGCGGCATCATGCGCGTGACCTTCAGGAGTCAGCCTTTCGTTCCCGCGACGGTCCTGCCCGGGAGTACCGATCAGAGGCGGCTCGGGGTCTGGGTGACCTATGTGCAGGTGCAGCCGGAATCATCGGCTGAGCCCGCAGCCGACGCACCGACGCCTGAAGGGCGATTCGAGGTGGCGATCAGTCTCGGCAAGCTGCGATCCGAATGGGCACGGCCGCTCGGCCGCGGCTGGACCATCTACTTCCCTGCTCGCCGCGACCAGCTGGCCGCATACTGCGAAGTGGTCCGCTATGCAGCCTACAACCTCTCGGATCTCGACCCCACCAAGTCGGATGCCATCGCGGTGGACAACGCCTGGGACGGCGTCTACGCAACCCTCCTCGCGGATCGCGCCCTCTACTACAATGACGGGGACAGCAGGGCCCTTCGGACCATTGTGCTGTCGCCGTCCGCGTTCAGCGCGCGAAGGGACGTGGTGCGACCGCGAACATTCGCGCACGAGCTGACACTGGACCCCCACGCGATTGCCGAGATCCCCTTCGCCAGTCCGCCGACGGAGATTCTGCTCCAGTGCGAACGCTTCGCCGACCTGAAGGGGCTCACGCCGCTTGAGGGGCCGACGTTCAGTCGGGGTTCAGGGGCTACCCATGTGCTGGTGCCGGTCGGCGGCGAGATTGGCACACGGTTCGAATGCACGGACCCGGGCAACTACAGGGTGTTCTATCGGGCGTCCCGCCGAGGCTCCCTTGCCGCAGCCGCCGTCCTCGTCAACGGACGACCGTGCGAGCCCGCGACCGGTATCCCGGCGCGCGCTGCCGCTCAGACCCGGTGTGCCGGCACGGCGACGCTGACGCGCGGGATCAACACCTTGGTGCTCCGCCCGCTTCCAGGCCAGGACGTGCGAGCCGACTTCGTTGTGCTGACCAACGATCGCACGATCGCCGGATACGGCTTCCCAGTCAAATGAGCTACTCCGCGCGGGGGTGTCGCAGGAACCCCGCTGGTTAGTGCATGCATACGGCAGCGGAGGTCATAGCGCGAACGCACCTGGCCAAAGCCGAGGAGTACTGGCTCCACGACCTGCTCGGCAAGGCCCACGCCGCCATGGCCCTTGCGCTCAACGCCGGCGTTCATCCCAGCGACGTTTTCGACCGTCAGCGCACGATTGACGCCGAGCTGGCCGCGCGGACCCACGGCGAGCTGGTCCGTCTCGACGAGCATCTCATGGCCGAGGTGCCGCAGGACTGCGAACCGAAGCGCCGTGACACAGTGCTGTCCGTATGCTGGGGCGCCTGGGCCGAAGTGGGACAGCTATGGAATGTGCACTGGGGGAAGCCGGTGCTCATCACGATCTTCGGGTCGCGGGACGCGGCGCTCTTCATGCACAGTCGCTATGGCTACTATGCCGAGCGCCGCGAGGTCCACAAGGTCTGCCTTCCTCCCGATGTGGCGCAGTCTCGTGGACTCCTGGAGATTGCCGCTCTTCACGAGATCGCCCATGCGGCAGTCCACGACGTCGCGGGAGATGCAATCAGCCGGTGGTTGGACGAGGGGATCGCTGTTTGGACTGAAGGGGGGTCCAGCCCGGTGGAATCTCGCAGGCTCAGGCTGGCAGCCCTGCAAGATCGGGTCCCTTCCATCGAGAGGATCGAGGCTGCCTTCGGAAACTACGCCGTGGACCTCGACAGCGGGCAGGCGGCTATCGCCTACGCCGTCGCCGGCTCGTTCGTTGGTCATCTCGTTGAGACGAGCGGGCTGCTGGCCATGCGCCATCTATTGCGTGAGATACGCCAACACGGCGACACGCCCCGGACGTTCCGGCGCGCCCTGGGCTTCGATCAGCGGCGCGCTGAGCGGGAATGGCGATCCCGACTGGCTTCGCGCTGACCCAGGTCGTGGACTGCAGTCCGCCCGAGACCGGAGCGCAGCGGCGCACGTCGCATGAGTTTGACGGCCTGGGCCGTCGAGCCGACGGCCCCCAGTCCGAGCAGATACCCAGCAAGCAGGATGAGCGCCAGCGCTGTTTGGCCCGGCGTGAGATGCTCACGCTTGTTCTGGAAGATCGGGCGTCGAACGCTCGGAGCGAACAACACGACGATGCTCAGTAACCAGATTCCGACAACGGTGATGCCGTACCAGGGACCGAGCCCCAGAGCCGAGATCTCATCCGTCCACAGGCGTAGCAGCTCGGATCTTGTGTGCTCGGTGACCGGTGTCGCCAGGGTTACTATGCCGATCCCGATCAGGAGGTCAGCCAGCGAGGCCGCGACGAGGAACACCATGGACATCCAGCCCCAGCGCTTGCCTTCGAGCGCTGCCCAGGATGCCATGACCGTGACGGCCGCCGCCGGAATCAGCGAGATGGGCAGAGTGGCAGGCTGGGCGATCCGAGCGGCGATGAAGTAGACGTTGATCAGAACCCACACGAAGGCGAGCGCGCGCAGGGCGATGGGCGTCGAGTAGGGCCGAGCGATCGCACGTGACGTCTCGACGGCGTTACCTGCCGCCGGGGCCTCGCCTTGCATCTCGCGATGGTGCGGTTCGTAGGGCATAGCAGAGTATCACTCGTGCATTGTCGAGTTATCCGGAAACGGGCAGCTCGCCGATCAACGAAAAGAACGATGCCTCATCCATGACAGGCACTCCGAGGCTCTGGGCTTTGGCGAGCTTGGACCCGGCGCCAGGTCCTGCCACGACGATATCGGTCTGACGGCTAACGCTGCCGGAGGCACGGCCGCCGTGGCGCTTCACCAGAGCCTCGGCCTCCGAGCGGGACATCGTCTCCAGCGTACCCGTAAAGACCACTGTCTTGCCCGCGAGCGCCGAGCCGATCCTGACAGGCGCATCGGCAGTGGTCCTCAGGCCGCGCTCGCGCAGGCGGCGCACAAGGTCGCGGTTTGTCGGGTCGGCGAAATAGGCCGCCACGCTCCGCGCAATGGCGGGACCGATCTCGTGAATGGCGGAGAGCTCGGCCTCGCCAGCCTCCATGATCACCTCAAGAGAGCCGAAGTGATCCGCCAGGATATCCGCCGTATGCGATCCGACGTGCCGGATGCCGAGGGCGAACACCAGCCGCGAAAGCGGGCGAGTCTTGCTGGCAGCGATGGCGGCGATGATGGATGAAGCCAACCGCTCGCCCATTCGATCGAGCGGGAGAAGCTGCTCGACCGTCAGGTCGTACAGATCGGCAGCATCCCGGACAAGGCGCGCATCAATGAGCTGATCGAGCCTCTTGCCGCCGAGGCTCTCGATGTCCATGGCGTCCCGTGATACGAAGTGCTGCAGCTTCTGGCGGACCTTCTCGGGACAGTCGGGTGCAGGGCAGCGCACTACCGCTTCGCCGGGATTCCGCAATACGGGGCTGCCGCACGCCGGGCACGAGGCGGGCATGACGAACTCGATCTCTGATCCGTCGCGCTCGGATGTAACGACCTCGACGATCTCCGGAATGACTTCTCCCGCACGCTGGACCACCACCGTGTCGCCGATGCGTACATCCTTGCGGCGGATTTCGTCTTCGTTATGAAGGGTGGCCCGTGACACCACCACTCCGCCGACGCGTACCGGCGTGAGCTCCGCAACCGGTGTGAGAGCTCCCGTCATGCCCACCTGGACGACGATGCGCTCCACTTTGGTCCGAACCTGCTCGGTCGGGTATTTGAACGCAATGGCCCACCGAGGGCTCCGGCTGACGAAGCCCAGGTCAGCCTGCAGAGCCACGCTGTCCACTTTGACCACCACGCCGTCGGTGTCGTAGGGCAGGGCGTGACGGCGCTCTTGCCATTCGGCGGTGAACGCGATCACCTCATTAATGCCATGGCAGCGCCGGGTATGCGGGTTGACGCGGAGCCCCCAGGCCTTGTAGGTCTCCAGCAGCTCGATCTGGCTATCAACTGCGAACCCATCGGCAGCGCCGACGGCGTAGAAGAACGCCTCGAGGCCGCGCGATGCGGTAACGCGCGGATCCTTCTGGCGCAACGATCCTGCCGCGGCATTGCGCGGATTGGCGAACGTGGGCGCCCCCGTCTCTTCGTTTTCCTGGTTTATCCGGGCAAACTCGTTGTGCGGCAGGTAGACCTCGCCCCGAACTTCGATCAGCTCAGGGACCGGTCGGTTGTCCTGGGCAGACAGGCGAAGAGGAATGGATCGGACGGTGCGGACGTTGGGCGTGACATCCTCGCCCGTCACGCCGTTGCCTCGGGTCGCGGCCCGGCTCAGCGAGCCTCGTTCGTAGGTGACCGAGATGGACAGTCCGTCGATCTTGAGTTCGGCGGCGTAGACGATCGGCGATGCGGGGTCAAGGCCCAGCATGCGCTTGATCCTGCCGTCCCAGTCACGCAGCTCGCCTTCGCCGAAGGCGTTGTCGAGCGACAGCATGGGGACGATGTGCTGGACCGGCGCGAACGTGGTGGCGATGTCGCCTCCGACACGCTGCGTCGGCGAGTCGGGCGAAATGAGGTGCGGGGCCAGTGCCTCAAGCGTTCGCAACTCGCGGAAGAGCGCATCGTATGCCGCGTCCGATATGGTGGGCGAGTCGAGGACGTAGTAGCGGTAATCGTGCTCACGAATCTGGCGGCGCAGATCTTCGATGCGCGCCGCCAGACTGCCGTCCGAAGCCGCGAACCGCGGATCGCTGCCGCTGTTGGCCTCGGTATCGGTGGGGAGCGTGGACACAGCCTATTTGGGCGTCTCGGCCGGCTTGGACTTCTCCGCCGGAACCTGGGTCGCCTTCAGCTTGAGATCCACCGTGCCGTATTGCGTGGGCAGACCTTTGATGGCGCCCTCGATGACGCGCGGATGACCGTTGGCGGGATCGGCGAGGAACACGAGGTCGGCGGTCATCTTGCCCTCATTCGCGTCGAGCGGTGCGACGACCGACTGCCGGATCTTCCATACCGGTGCATCGTCGAGCTTGTCCATGCCCACGAAGGTAGTCTTTACCTGTACCTTCTTGTCCTTGAAGGCCGGATTGGGCAGCTCGTTCTTCCACTCCTCGCCCGGTTTCACTGCCTTGTCGGAAAGGATGTAGTCCTGCATGATGGCGAGAAGCTGTTCCACTTCGGCGCCGAGAATCGCCATGTCGGCGGCTGGCCTCTCGTACTTGACCATGCGCCCGAGTTTGTCTGCGGTGACCGTGATGGGACCCGTGTCAGGAATATCGAGTTCCTGACCGCCGGCATTCACCTTGCCGCCTGTGTCGCGCACGACGGTCACCACTTCGCCGGTATCCTTGATCTCCTTCACTTCCGTCCGAAGGGTCCGCTCCAGCACGACCTCGGTGCCGTAGACATCGGCAGTCGCCGACACCTTCATCACCCTCACGTCGCCGACTTTCACCGTCCGAACCAACGTCACGGCGGGCTCGGCAGGCTTGGTCTCCTGCGACGCCGCAGGAAAGCCGAGCGAGCAGCCAATCGCGGCCAGAGCCGCAGCCAGTAGTCCGCATCTCATGGGCGATCACCTTTCCATGCCGGCATTACTTCTTGGCCGGAGTTCGCGTAACGGTATACGAAAGCTTTGTCGAGCCGCCTCCCGGCATCGGGATGCCGTCCATCTTGCCCTCGGCGCTGACGAGCTTGCCGTTGTCCTTTCCAAGGCGTACCATCACCTCGGACGTGCTCTTGATGTCTCCATTGGGGCCCGGAACCACGCGCTCGGTGACAACCTTGAACCTCAGGCAGTCCTCCGGGGTGTCGGCTGATTTCTTGTCGATGCCCAGCAACGTCACCGCTACTACAGCTTTGCGGGACTTGTCCGGACCCACAGGCACCTCGTCCTTGATCGTTTCGCCGACCTTGAGAGGCTTGTCGAGAAAGACGCTGGGGCGCGCTACGTTCAAGAGCATGCCCACATCGCCCCCGCCGCCGACCGTCTCGTGTTTCACGGGCTTGCCGCTCTTGTCGTAGGTCGAGAGGAGCACCTGACCCGAGCCGCCGGGGAACGGCACTTCCGAGCCTCGACCGCGCAGCACAATGGAGTCGACGGTGGTCGCAACGACGGCTGTGCCGTCATCCTTGACCTCGCGCGTGACTTCCGTTGTCACCAGCACCGCCTCCATGGCATTCTGTTCAAACTTAATGATGGTGGTGTATCGGTCGGTCTCGCCCGCGGTGAACACGCGTTTCAGCGTGACGCTCTCCTGAGCCGCAACGGGCCGTGACAGACACGCCATGGCCGCGACGATGCCCGCTGCCAGGCCGATGGCGCGCAGCGGGGCGACACGATCGTTCGAGGACAGCACTCGTTTCATGTACGCTTTCTCCTCACAGGCTGCTCTGGAGCCGGCGGCGGCACGGGCGCGATCCGCACCACTGCCTTGACCTTGCTGGCTACTTCCGGTGCCTCATCAGGTTCCGGCTCGCCAACCACGCGCTCCAGGATGTCCGCCTGTATCGTCACATGGCCTCGGATCAGTTTGCCGCGCGCCGGGCTGAAGGCCATCACGCCGACGCCTGTAATCTTGCCCGTTCGCGTCCTTCGAACCGCCTCGCCATCAGCCGCGGGCTTCTTGTCCGCGTTGAGACGCTGATCCACCGCCATGGTGAACTCCTGGCGGACACGGAGGGGCGGCTCAGCATTGCCCGCGACCTTGCGCGATCCCGTTGCTTTGACTGGTTCGGACTCCAGGACGGTCGCCGTGAAGCTAGCGGGCGTCCCCTCGGAACCCAGCAGCTCACTCTGGTACTGCCAGGTGTCACCTGGCTTGATGGGCCGGTCGGGGAAGACGATCGGGTAGATCAGCGTGAAGAGCCGCTGCGGGTCAACGCCCGGGATGGTGACGGCGAACGGCAGCGGCTCGGCGGCTTTGATCTCTTTGACGGCGCCCGTAGAGTCGAAGACAACCGTTCGATTGAGCACTTTCTGCGCGTCTTCGAACGGTACCGGCAGGGGGATCTTGGCCAGCTCAGCCTCGGCTTTCTCAATGCGGAAGTCCAGCGTAGCGCCTCCCTGCGGCTCCACAGAGCGCGGCAGAACCTTGTAGATCAGCTCCAGAGTCGCCTCGAGGTCAATGGGCTCGACGCTCTGCATGATGGGAAGAGAGCCCGATAGATCAGCCGTGAGCCTGTAGCGTGCGGCTTCACCGGAGGTCCATCGGTAGGCCATGCGTCTGGGGCCAGCTTGAGGCAGGCGTTCTGCAGAGGCACACAGGGCGACCATCAATGAGGCGATGATGACGAACGTTCGCTGGACCAAAGGCTAACCTCCGGCGCCGGCATCGAGCCGGTCAGTGGGGCGGCGGACAACACCCTATTATATCCGGTTCGGCGAGATAGGGATCTCGATGCGGAAGACGCTGCCGCGATTGTACTCGGACTGCGCCTCCACCCGGCCGCCGTGCGCTTCCACGATGTTCTTAACGATGGAGAGGCCCAGACCGGTTCCGCCCGATTGTCTGGAGCGCGCCTTGTCTACGCGGTAGAACCGCTCGAAGATACGAGGCAGGTGCTCCTGCAGGATGCCGATGCCTGTGTCTGTTACGGTCAGTACGGCGTTGCTGTTCTCAGTTGTCACGCTAACCGTGACCGTGCCGCCCGACGGAGTGTATTTCACGGCGTTGTCAACGAGGTTCAGGATCACCTGTTCCATCTGGTCGCGGTTGGCCCAGACCCGAATGTCGTCCGGCGCCTGGATGGTCAGCGTGATGCCCGATTGCTGCGCCTGAGGCTCGAGCCGACGGATGGTAAGCTCGGCCAACTGTGTCAGCGAGAACTCGGCTCGCTCCGGCGGGCGGGACTCCGCGTCGGAGAGCGTCAGCAGGTCTTCAGAGATGCGTGTCAGGCGCTCCGCCTCGGTGATGATCGTGCCGAGAAACCGGTCTGCAACGCTCGGATCATCGAGGGCGCCGTCTTTCAGTGTCTCTGCCATGGCGCGGATGGAAGCCATGGGGGTGCGCAGCTCATGCGAGACGTTAGCGACGAAGTCGCGGCGCAACGCCTCCAACCTTCTGACAGACGATACGTCGCGCGCGACGATGAGCCAACCGACCGGTCCGGACGTTCCACGGATGGGGGCAACGGAGACCGACACAGATCCGGTGGCGGGTCCGACCCTCGGCACTTC
>JAAYVH010000187.1 GCA_012517255.1 Chthonomonadales bacterium | reverse complement strand
TGCTGTGGCCTCCGGAACACGCACGCATCGCGAACCCGGATCGCTTCGTGCTCATGTTCGCACCGATCACCCGCAGTTACAGCCGATCGTTCGCCGCTCCCGAGCAGTCTGGAACGGCAGCCATACCTCCCTATGTCCGCAACCGACTGACATTCCCCAGGAGCGTCGAGGAGAACGTCGCCTTCCTCAAAGGATGGGAACGCGCCTTCCGGGGAGACAGCTTCGACTTTGACTACCACATGATGTGGGACCACTACAACGATCCCGGGTACTCACAGACCGCACAGGTTCTCCATCAGGATGTCTGCCGACTGAAGGACATCGGACTTCACGGGCTCGTGAGCTGTCAGGTTCAGCGCGCGGCGTTTCCGACCGGACTGATGCTCACCGCCATGGCAGGAGCGCTGTGGGATGCGGCCCGACCGTATAGCGAGATCGAGAACGACTATTATGAGTCCGCGTTCGGGCCCGAGTGGCGCTTCGCACGCGGTTACCTCTCGGAGATCTCAGAGCTCTTCGATCCTGTGTACACTCGCGGGGATCGGCCATCCGCTGGCCGTCCGGGCCAGAATGTGCACTGCGAGACCGCTTCCGGATTCGCGCGCATACCCGAGCTCATAGAAGCCAGTCTTCCTCGGATGCAGTCGCTGGCCGCCTCCGATAACCCCGTCTGGGCAGCCTCCTGGAAATACTTGCTCCATCATGCGGCCATCTGTGTGCCCCTGGCGAGGGCCTACGCGGCCCGAGAGAACGGCGACGCAGCCGAGGCTGAGCGCCAGTGGAAGATCGCTGAACGTGAGGCATGGGAACGCGAGCCCGAAATCCACAACGTACTGGACGTGTATCTGTTCGTTCAGACTCTCGGCCCCAGGTTCCGCATCGAGCGCTGACGAGCACCCAAGCGAGGTCCCCATGGCAGAACGACGCATAGTATCAGGTCAGAACCACACCGCATCCATCCGGCCCCCGGTTCGACAGCGGGTCACCGAGGATGAGAAGCTCATCAACGTTCGGCGGCACACCCCCGAATCATTCACGCAGGGCGATCCCTGGCGCGTTCTTCGTATCATGGCGGAGTTCGTGGCAGGTTTCGAGGCCCTGGCCGACCTCGGCTGCGCCGTGACCATATTCGGGAGCGCCCGCGTTGACGCCGATGATCCCATGTACACAGCAACTGTCGAAACAGCACGGCTGCTCGGCGAGGCGGGTTTCTCCATCATCACGGGGGGCGGTCCCGGCATCATGGAGGCTGGCAACAAGGGCGCGGTCGCCGCAGGAGCTCGCTCGGTAGGCTTGAACATCGAGCTGCCCTTCGAGCAGCATCTCAACCCTTACACGGACACCGCGCTGGAGTTTCGCTACTTCTTTGTCCGCAAGATGATGTTCGTCAAGTACGCCTGTGCGTTTGTCATCTTCCCAGGCGGCTTCGGGACTGTGGATGAGCTCTTCGAGGCTCTTGTCTTGATTCAGACAGGCAAGATCCGCAACTTCCCGATCATCCTCTTCGGGTCCGACTACTGGCGGGGCCTGTTGGATTGGATGCGGAACACCATGCTTGCCGACGGCAAGATAGCAGCGCACGATCTCGATCTCATGGTCACGAGCGACTCTCCGGAGGAGGTACGGGACATCGTCGTACGCTCCCTCAAGGATGATCAATGGTGGGCCGCACGAGAGGAAGGCGCCCGGGCCGAGACACGACGGCACCTCAGTCCGCGCACGGCACGTTGACCGGGCTGCGCAGATCGAGCGTCAGGCTCAAGGTCCCTGTCGCGAGGCGTCCGCCACGCGAATCGTGACGCTGACCAGTCCTTGCCCGTCTTTGACTGTCATGCCGCGCGGCAACACCAGGGGCACCTGACGCGTCGTGTCAGCCTGCATGCCGTCCAGCGAGATCGCGACGGTCGAGACGCTGGTCATAGCCAGGAGCTCGTTAGGTGGGCCCGTCACTGTCACCGCCGCAGGCTCGCAGACCACCGCTTTGACCATGTACGGTTCGGGGGGCCGACCTCGCAGGGTGGGACTGACGATCAGTTCACGACTGGCCGCAATGTCCTGCAGATCCACCTCAACATATGCCGTCGGCGGGTCCACGCGAACTTCCTCTACCGCTATGCCGGCGCGATCAACGGCAGCGATGGACGCCTGTTCTCGCAGGTCCTTTCCCGACGGACTGAGACGCACCACCAATGCCGCCACACGCTCCACGGCGTCGCGCGGTCCTTCCACATCTGCCCAGGCCGGTTCAATGCGGGGCGCAGCGTAACGCTTGCCGAACGGCGGCTCATTCTTGTATTCGGCGCCGATCTGCATACGCTTGCGCGCCGCCGTTCGCACCTCGATCGCCACGGAGCGGCTCTGCTTGGGGAAGGAGATCGCCGGCGCCTCCGGAGGAGCGGCGAACCGACTGACCGGAAGGGCTTTCATGCCCGGACGCGCGAGCCCGACGTCAACGATCGCCTTGACCGCGCCGTCGGGGAGCGAATCCACCTGAGCCGCGGGACCGACCACATCCACGGTCACCATCGTCGGCTTAACCTCAACGGAGAGGCCCGGGGCAGGCGTTCCTATGGTCACCACTTCTGCAGCAACGGGACGGGACGGGACGGCCGCCCGCTCCGAGTTGGCATAGGCCCAGATCATAAACGCTGTCGCGAGCGCGATCAGCTTGAGCAGAATGTTCTCCCGAAGCATGCGCGTCATCGCGGCGACCTCTCTTTGGGCTTGCGTCGCGACCTGCTCCGGGCGCGGGACGTGCCCTCAATGATCGCGCCTCCCACCCGCGTTGCCACCTGCCCGATCGGGGTGGCCGAGATACCGTGCTGATCCGATACATCCAGCAGCTTACGGAGACGTTCTCGGAGCGTGTCCTCTGTGAAACCGCGCACCAAACGCCCCTCAACAGCGATGGAGATCGTCCCGGTCTCCTCGGAAACAACCACCACCACAGCGTCACTCTCTTCAGACATCCCGAGGGCGGCTTTGTGTCGCGTGTGAACGGCCACGTCGAGCTTCGGAGCGTCCGTCAGAGGGAGAGTGCAACCGGCCGCGACGATCGTGTTGCCCCTGATCACGATGGCTCCGTCGTGCAGCGGGCTGCCCGGATAGAAGATCGTGCCGATCAACTGGGAGGACGCCTGTGCGTTGACCATGGTGCCGTTCGCGATGACGTCTTCGAGCTTCGTGTCCCGTTCGATGACGATCAGCGCCCCAACCCTCTTTACCGACATGGTGTTGACCGCCACCGCGACGGCGTCAATCATGTCGCCGACCGTCTCCTGGCCTGACAGCCCGAAACTCCGGGTCCAGAATCCCGGACGGCCGAACTCCTCGAGCGCGTGCCGCAGCTCCGGAAGAAACAGGATGACCAGGGCCACCGGTCCAAAGGCGAACGTAGAGCGGAGCAGCCAGTTCAGCCCGATCAGGTTGAGCCAGTCCGTCACGAACACTGCCGCGAAGAAAATCAGCAGGCCGCCGATGATCTGCCATGCCCTCGTGCCCTTCGCGAGCAGTAGCAGGCGGTAGATCAGCCACGCGATCGCCAGGACGTCCAGAATGATCGTGTAGTCGAACTGCGTGATCGAACTGATGAGGTGGCGCCAGGGCATGCGGATAACCTTCTTACGTGTGCCGGAGGAATCCGACAACGTCAAAAGAGAGTATAACATCACAAGCGCATCGGTTCACGATCACAACGAAAGGGATTTCACCATGCTTCGTCGGATCTTCATCCTCTCTGCCGCCAGCGTTCTGGCGTTGGGTCTTCTCACGCAGGCACGTGCCGACTTTGCCGCCTATCTAGCCAAGCCCGAACCGGCCTATCGATGGGAGAAGAAGGACGAGAAGTCTCTCGCGGGAGGAAAAGTGTACGAGCTGCATCTGGTCTCTCAGACATGGCAGGGCACCACGTGGGAGCATCGCCTGCAGCTCTTCGTGCCGACGGAGATGACCGCGCCGAGCCAGTGCACGTTGCTGAACACCGGCGGATCGGGAGGAGCAGAGGAAGCCGTCCTTGGCCTCATGGCCGCGCGCATGTCCGGATCTCCCTTTGCGATCCTCTACAACATCCCCAAACAGCCTCTCTACGGCAAGACCGAAGACGCCCTCATCGTCCATACCTGGCTGAAGTTCATGGAAACAGGCGATGAGAGCTGGCCGTTGCACTTCCCCATGGCCAAGGCGGTCATCAAGGCCATGGACGCCTTGCAGGCATTCTCGCGCCAGGCTGGCCTGACTCCCATCAAGGACTTCATTATCACCGGCGCGTCCAAGCGCGGATGGACCACATGGTTGGTCGGCGCCAGCAAGGACAAGCGTGTCAAGGCCATCGCGCCGATGGTGATAGACATCTTGAATGTCGCGGCTCAGGTTAGGCACCAACTCGAATCCTACGGCAAGCCTAGCGAGCAGATAGATGATTACAGCGCTGCCGGTCTCCTGCCCCTCATCGAATCGCCTAAGGGCAAGCGGCTCATGGAGCTGGAAGACCCCTACAGCTATCGCGAACTCATCACCATGCCCAAGCTGATCATACTGGGCACCAACGACCGCTACTGGACGCAAGACGCCCTGAACCTGTACTGGGACGGGCTCGTTGGGCCCAAGTGGGTCTGCTACATTCCCAACAGCGGACACGGTCTGGAGGATCGAGGCCGCCTTCTCAACACGCTCACCGCGTTCGTTCGAGCTCAGGGATCCGGCAAGCAGTTCCCGACTCCCACCTGGACATACTCAGCCACCGCTGACGGAGTCAAGCTGACCATTCGGACCCCGCAGAAGGCCAAGAGCGCCCGACTGTTTCACGTGACGGCGCCCACCCGTGACTTCCGGGATCAGAAATGGGCCTATGAGGAGATGACGGGCAACGGTACGGAGTTCACGGGCTCCTTCACGACGCCGTCCTCGGGGTACGCAGCCATCTATGGCGAGCTCGTGTATGAGCGCGACGGCAAGCCGTTCACCATCACGACTCAGATCCGCATTCTGGGCAAGCCATGAGGCACGACGAGCTGCCGGAGGACTCTGGCTCCTCCGGCTCCTCCCAGCAGGGCAGTTGCCATGGCGCAAGCAGTTCGACTATACTGACAACCGACGTTCACCGCACCTTCTCTATGCAACCCATCCTCGACATACTCGAGTCGGATGCCCGTACTTCGCCTGCACAGATAGCCGAGAGGCTCGGCATGTCCGAGTCCGATGTCCGCACGGCCATTGCGGAGTGGGAGCGAACCGGCGTGATCCGGCGCTACAAGGCGATCATTGACCGCGACGCAATCGGCGACGATCGAGTCGTGGCGTACATTGACGTATCCGTCACCCCTGAGCGCGGCGCAGGGTTCGATGAGGTCGCATCGCGTATCGCTCGATTCCGCGAGGTTCGCTCCGTCGTGCTCGTGTCGGGCGGCCACGATCTCCGCGTTGTGGTGGAGGGCGAGTCCATCAGAGCCGTCTCATCATTCGTCTCCGAAAGGCTTGCCACGCTTGACCGAGTGACGGCTACGAACACGCACTTCGAGCTCAAACGTTACAAGGACGATGGCGTAATGCTGTTCGACCGCGAAGACGACCATCGTCTGGCGGTGACGCCGTGAAGCCGCTCAACCGAGTCGTCGCTTCCATCCCACCGTCAGGTATTCGCAGGTTCTTTGAGCTTGCCTCGAACCGCGCCGACGTGATCTCGCTCGGCATCGGAGAGCCGGATTTCGTGACGCCCTGGCGCGTACGCGAAGCAGCGATCTACTCCATCGAGAAGGGTTACACCACGTACACGGCCAACGCCGGCACGCGGGAGCTCAGAAACCTCATCGCGGAGCACTATCGCGAGCGATACGGCGCCTCGTATGATCCCGACAGTCAGATCGTGGTGACCTCCGGCGTATCGGAAGCGCTCGACATCGCGTTGCGGGCTCTCGTCGAGCCGGGCGACGAGATCATCGTGTTTGAGCCTTGCTATGTCTCCTATGGCCCATGCGTCACCATGGCCGGCGGCACTCCGGTCATGGTGCCGACGGCATCATCGGACGGCTTCATCGTTGATCCCGATCGTGTGCGCCGCCATGTGACGTCGCGCACCAAGGCCATGCTGATCTGTTCCCCCGGGAACCCGACGGGAGCCGTACAGCCGCCCGATGTTGTGGAGGCGCTCGCCGAGATCGCCATCCAAAATGACCTCTACATCCTTGCCGATGACATCTATGCGCAGCTGGTCTACGGGGTGCGCCACTCCAGCTTCGCAGAGCTCGAGGCGGTTGCCGATCGCACCGTCATCCTGAACGGACTGTCCAAGTCCATGGCCATGACAGGCTGGCGTGTCGGTTTCGTGTGCGCCCCCGAGCCTGTCGCGGCGCTCATGCTCAAGATTCACCAGTACACGGCCCTGTGCGCGCCGCATACGTCGCAGATGGCTGCCGCAGAGGCGCTTCGGAACGGCGAAGGCGAGACACGGCGAATGGTGGCCGCCTACGATGTGCGTCGTCGCTATCTCGTATCGGCTCTGAACGACGCGGGCCTTCCCTGCGCTCTCCCCGACGGGGCCTTCTACGTCTTTCCCTCGGTTGCCCCAACGGGCCTCTCATCGGAGGTGTTCGCCGAGCGTCTCTTGACCGAGGCCGGCGTCGCCGTAGTGCCCGGCAGTGTGTTCGGTCCATCAGGGGAAGGGCATGTTCGGTGCTCCTACGCTGCGCCGTTTCCGGTACTGGAACAGGCGGTCGAGCGAATCCGTCAGTTCACAGGGCTGATCGGGTCAGATCGCCAGCCGAGCCAGACAAAGCAGGACCCCAGGGTAGCCGCACGTCAAGGAGAGCAGGCATACGCCGTATGAGAACGGTCCGTTTCTTGATCGCATTGCTCGTGCTGCTCGCAGCAGTCGGCTCGGCCCGTGCCGATCGGGTCATACTCGCGCCATCGGGACGCATTGTGGCCCCGGGCGATGTCCACGGTATCTACCAGTGGAGAACCTCTGGCTTCGGCCAGTTCGGCCGGCTTCATCTGGGTGTGCCCAAAGACGATCTAGGCCTTGAGCTGGAGCTGGACCGCCTGTCAGGCTCACACTCCTCCGCCGAAACGCTCGCTCTGCAGTACTCGATCATCAGCGAGGCATTCACCAACAACCTGGCTCCGGCCGTCTCGGTGGGTGTCCTGGACCTTCCCAATAGGGGCCTGGATGGCAGAGCCTGGTACGTCTCGTTGAGCAAGACGTTCGGGCTCAGCGAGCTACAGGAGCGCTGGATGTCGATGTTGCGGGTTCATGCGGGCTATGGAAGCCACAGGATGGGCGGCGCGTATCTCGGCGTGTCGGTGCGCATCGCCGGCATCCTCGATCTGTCATCGGAGCTGTATCGGCGCCGGTTCAGCGCGGGTGCGCGCCTTCGAGTGGTCGGCCCCGTTGGCATCGTCGCGCAGACACACGACGGGACCACCTGGGCTGGTCTCGACGTGGTCATCATTCGCTAAGAACAGGGCAGGACAAGATAGGAATGCTATTGGACGACAAGCCGTCAGCGGGCTCGCTGACAACATGGAGCGGAGTGGGAACTCCCACGGGCGAAGACAACCGCCGTGTTGTCCTTCTGAAGAGCCTTGCGACGAACAACCGGTTCTACACGCTGGTCGAGCCTGATTCGGGCCTCACGAACGCTGGCACCATACCCGCGTTCGAGCCGAACATGGTGCTTGGCGTCGCGTACCCATGTCTCGAGGACGGCCTGAACGACTTTGCCGTCATACGTACGACGTTCGAGACTCTGGACTTCTTTCCTGCCGACGATGACATGCGCGGCGAGCTGTTCGAGATCATCGACGAAGCGCGCAACAAGCTGATGAGCCGTCTCGTCGAACTGCGGGACCGAGTGGCCAACCGCACGGCCCACTTCCTCGGCACGGATCTCGAGGAGATCCGCAGCTATGCGATGGATATGGTCCGGCGGGGCTATCCGCGCCGGAATCTCGACAGCATGATGAAGCTCGACGTGTTCGCCAAGGTTGCCGAGATGGAGCCGGTTAGAAACGGCCCGGAGCCGCTCTACTTCTACAAGTTCCGCAACACCGACGTTCTCGACCACCTAACTTCGCGCTCGGCGCGCGTTTTCGTCGCCGGCATGTTCGATGATATTCTGCAGAGCGTGGCCGATGACCGCTGCTACGCATCGCGTCACGTGTTTGACAGGGATGTCTTCCAGAAGTTCATTGCCATGATGTTTGTCAACTACGCCACCACCGACCCGATCTTCTATGGCACCCACAAAGCCGACTACGGCGTGTCAGGCGACAAGGCAATGGACGACACGCCGCTGTATATAGCGGTCGGCAAGCAGCTTCGTGAGATCGAGGCACGGCTGGCGGCGTCGGCAGCGGCTGAGGTCGAAGAAGTCCCAACGGAGGCAGCCGAAGGGCTCCCCGGTGAGATTGAGATCGCCGACGTTTCCATCAACAGCGACCACATCCTCGGCCCGATAGCATCGATCTGCGCAGTTGCCCGCCGTCTCGGACGACTGGCCGACCACGATGCCGTAGAAATGTCGCGGGTGATCCTGGCGGACGCTGGCCTCCTGGTCCAGGAGCTCAAGAGGCGCGGGATCCTCTCGGACGTCGCCGATGATCCGCTCGCCTGCTCAGATGACGGTGGACGTCCGCCCCATGTGGCGTAAGGAAGCTCGGGCTCGCCGCGAATGAGCTGGTCGCCGACATGACTGCAACGGAGAGCATGGTACCGACGAGCCGGGCTGATCCTCCCGGCGCCACGGGCGCGCCGAGCGGCGAAGGCGAGGATTACGCGTGCGATCTTGATCAGGCCATCCTTCGAGCGCAGCGCTGGCTCCTTGCATCGCAGCAGCCGGATGGCCACTGGGTAGGAGAGCTCGAGGGCGATACGATCCTCGAATCTGAGTATGCCTTGCTGTTGCAGTTCCTTGGCCGCGACGATCCCCGCATGCTCTCGGATCTCACTCGCTACGCTGTTCAACGATGGCAGCGTGACGATGGCGGCGTACCGATCTACCCCGGCGGCCCATCGGACGTCAGCGCATCGGTCAAACTCTATTTCGCCTGCAAGCTGGCAGGTCATTCAGGGGCCGAGCCGTTCATGCAGCGTCTGCGCGAGTGCATCCTTCGCCTCGGAGGAGTCACTCAATGCAACACGTTCACGAAGCTGTATCTCGCGATCTTCGGCCAGTACTCCTGGGACGGCGTTCCCACGATACCGCCCGAGCTGATGCTGGCGCCTCGCTGGTTCTATGTCAACGTCTATGCTATGTCCTCATGGTCGCGCGCCATTCTCATACCTCTGGCCATCATCAATGCCATGCGACCATCGAGACCGGTCCCGGAGAGTTGCTCCATTGACGAGCTGTTCGTCGGGGACAGATCGCCAGCAAGTCAGCGCCTCCGGCGCGATCGTCGCCTCCTTTCCTGGCGCAACGTCTTTCTTCTCATTGACCGCCTGCTGAAGTACCACGAGAGGTCTCCCATCAAGCCTTTCCGAGCAATGGCGTTGCGCCGGGCTCAACGCTGGCTGATCGAACACCTTCAGGATTCCGACGGTCTCGCTGCGGTGTTTCCCGCGATGACCCACGCTGTCATGGCCCTGACGTGCCTGGGCTACCCGCAGGATTCTCCCGAGGTCTCGCACGAGATGGACGAGTTGGCCCGGTTCATCATCAGAGATGAACGCGGGGTGCGTCTTCAGCCGTGTGTGTCGCCTGTGTGGGATACGGCGATTGCGGTCAACGCGATGGTAGACAGCTCGCCGCCATCAGCCATCAGCGGCGAGGCTGCCGGCGCCATGCGGGCAGCAGTGGAGTGGCTCATCGCCCATGAGGTGCGATCACGAGGCGATTGGTCCTTGACCGTGGGGCGTGTGGAGCCAGGGGGATGGGCATTCGAGTACCGTAACCCGTTCTACCCTGACACCGACGACACCGCCATGGTGGTGATGGCGCTCATCAGGGCCAGCCGGCACTTCGGAAGGTCCGAGTCCGTACAGCATGCCATGGATCGCGCAGTCCGATGGGTCCTGGCGATGCAGTCTCGCAACGGCGGGTGGGGCTCATTCGATCGGGATAACACACGGGTTCTCATGCAGTATGTGCCCTACGCCGACCACAATGCCATGCTCGATCCGCCGACCGCGGACGTATCCGCGCGAGTGATCGAGGCTCTTGCCGAGGTCGGGCTCCCGTCGTCCCATCCTGCTGTGCAGCGAGCCACGCGGTTCGTGCTCGCAGAGCAGGAACCGGACGGGTCATGGTTCGGCCGCTGGGGTGTCAACTATCTGTACGGCACGTGGCAGGCCATTCAGGGCCTCACGCGCTCGGGTCTCGCAGCAGACCATCACGCCATCGAACGTGCATCGCAATGGCTGTTGTCGGTTCAGAACGCCGACGGCGGCTGGGGCGAGTCCTGCGCGTCGTACGCTGACCCGTCCCTCCGCGGCGTCGGCGAGAGCACCCCTTCTCAGACGGCCTGGGCGCTGATGGGTCTCGTCAGCGCCGGGATGGCGCGCACCGAAGCATGCCGACGAGGCGTCCGCTACCTGATCGAACATCAGACGCCGGACGGGACGTGGGAGGAAGATGCGTTCACGGGCACAGGTTTTCCTTGCGTCTTCTACCTCCGGTACCATCTCTATCGGCACAGTTTCCCGCTGTGGGCTCTCGGCAAGTACCGCGCGGCCATCTCCGGCTGAACCCGCCATGCGCTTCCCTATCGGCTTCACCATCGCGCAGTTTCGGCACCGCACCCGCATGCTTCGCAGCGGTCAGCGTCGCTTCCCGACCGTATTGATGCTGGAGCCGCTATACACGTGCAATCTGCAGTGCATGGGGTGCGCCGTCGAGCGACATACAGGGAAACTGGCAGACCGCCTCTCGGTGGCCCAATGTCTCGCGGCGTCCGACGCGTGCGGAGCCCCGATCGTCAACATCTGCGGCGGTGAGCCGACGCTATACCCGGAGCTGCCGGAGCTGGTGGACGCCCTCATTCAGAGGAAGCGGTATGTCATCTGCTGTACCAACGCGCTGCGCCTCGCCGACCGGCTCTATCCCAACATTCCGCCCAACCCTCGCCTGCATCTCATGATCCACCTCGACGGTCTGCGCGAGACCCACGATATGGTGTGCCGCCGCTCTGGCGTCTTCGACACCGCCATCGCAGCCATCCGTGACGCCAAGCGCCGCGGCTACGTCGTGATGGTGAACACAACCGTGTACAAAGAGACCGACATCGAGGAAGTGGAGCGGCTGTGCCGCCTGGCAGCCGACCTCGGCACAGATGGCATCCTCGTTTCGCCGGGCTATGAGTACGAGAGCGCTGCATCGGGCCTGTTCCTCACCGATCAGGAGCGCAATCAGAAGTTCAAAGCCATCCGTGAGTTTGCCCGAAACTACAAGGTCAACGTCACACCCGCGTTCCTGGACTTCGCTGCAGGCGAGCTGGAGCTTCCCTGTGCCCCATGGTCCACCGTTAACTACTGCCCCAACGTGTGGCAAGCCCCCTGCTATCTCGTCGGAGCGAGTCACCACAGCGATTGGGACACATTCTGGCAACAGACCGACTGGGAGTACTGGGAGAGCCGCACCGACCCACGGTGCCGGAACTGCAGGATGCATAGCGGCTTCGAGCACAGCGCCGTTGAGCACGCAATGAGCACAGTAGCGGGCAGGTTGCGACTCATGCGGTGGGCCATCTCAGGACGCAATCGCCGCGCCTAGGGGCGCCGGCAGACCTCCGCCGATGGATCTGAAGCGCGCTTTGGTGACCGGCGCCACCGGCTTCGTTGGCTTCCACATTGCCAGGATTCTGGCAGAGGGCTACCGACCTCCCAGAGTCCTGGTCCGCCCGGACCACCTCGCAAGACATACAGGCCCGCTGACCGCACTCATCGAGCTGGGCTGCTGCATCGTTCCCGGCGACGTGCTGGATACCGGGTCGCTCACATCCGCCATGGCGGACTGTGAGGTGGTCTTCCATGCGGCCGCCGACTACAGGCTGTGGTGTCCCGACCCCGACTCCATGTACCGCACGAACGTGGAAGGAACCGAGAACGTTCTCCGGGCAGCCCATGACTGCGACATCCAGCGCATTGTGTACACGAGCACGGTGGGCACCCTCGGCATCCCTCGTGACGGCACACCGGGCAACGAGGAGACGCCCGTAACCATCGCAGATATGGCGGGTCATTACAAGCGAAGCAAGTACATCGCGGAGCGCAGGGCCAGGGAGCTTGCGGATGAGAACGCACTGGACCTTGTCGTCGTTCATCCGAGCACCCCCATCGGCGAGCGCGACGTGAAGCCGACGCCCACGGGCCGCATCATCGTGGACTTCCTCAATGGCCGCATGCCGGCCTTCGTGGATACGGGCCTGAATCTCGTGGATGTGCGTGACGTAGCCGTGGGGCATGTACTGGCGGCCGAGAAGGGCCGGACGGGAAGGTCCTACATCCTGGGATGCGCTAACATGACGCTGCGGCAGATTCTGGAGTCGCTGGCATCCATCAGCGGCCGAAGGGCGCCCCGGGCACGGCTGCCCTACTCGGTTGCGTATGGGATCGCGGTCGTAGATACACTGGTGAATGGCACGCTTCGGCGCCGCGAACCGCGCGCATCGTTGGAATCGGTGCGCATGGCAGCCAAGCATATGTGCTTCGATTCGTCTCGCGCCGTACGCGAGCTGGGACTGCCTCAATCGCCTGTGGAAGCCGCGCTCCGTCGGGCCGTCGAGTGGTTTCGGCTTAACGGGTACGCGCGCTAGCATGACAAGGGGTTCGCACGCTATGGATCGCAACAATCGGACCATGACCTCGGCAGCCGGCAGGACAGTGGAGCTAGCCGATGAGGTCGGTTTCTGCTTCGGCGTGAAACGCGCCATAAACCTGACCGACCATGCGCTTGCCGCCGGCCAACCGGTCTACATATTCGGTGACCTGGTACACAATCGCAAGGTGACCGAGGCGCTTGAGCAGAAGGGCCTGCGGAAGGTTACGTCTCTGGCAGACCAGCCGTCTGGCACCATGGTGGTGCGAGCCCACGGGCTGCCCAAAGACGAGATATCATCTGCGCGCGAGGCCGGCATGGATGTCGTGGACGCCACCTGTCCCATAGTTCACCGCGCCCAGGAGGCCGCACAGACGCTTGAACAGAGAGGCTGCCAGGTAGTCATCATCGGAGACTCCAACCACGCCGAGATCAAGGGCATTCTCGGCGCGCTCGAAAAGCCGGCTCTTGTTGTGGACAGCATCGAGGAGCTGCGCGCCGCCAAAGCGGACCGGCGCCTGCGCCGCAAGGTCGGCGTGGTCTTCCAGACCACCCATGCGCTGGAACTGTGCAAGGACCTGATCGGCGAGCTCGTGTTCATGTGCAAAGAGGTCCAGATCATCAACACCATCTGCCGGCCCGTGCAGGATCGGCAGGACGATGCCGTCGAACTGGCTGAGCGCAGCGACCTGATGCTGGTGGTCGGAAGCGCCACGAGCGCGAACACCGTGGAACTCGCGGCCCTGTGCGCCGAGCACAACCCGTGGACGATGCACATTCAGACCGCCGACGACCTCCGCGAGGAGGATTGGATATGGGCCACACGGATAGGTATCGCGTCTGGCCTCTCCACCCCGGTGGACCTGGTGGAAGCTGTACGCGACAAGCTCCTGGCATCGCCGATCCCCATCAGGCCAGAGCGCAGGCCTGCCTCTCACGACGTTCGCCGGCATCCCGATGGCAGTCGAAGCCATGGCGTCTGACCGTCCCGACGCCGGTATAGTCGTCGCTGTCGCCGAGGAAAACCGCGCGATACTGAGGCGAATGCGACGCACTCGCTCGCGCTCATGTGACGGCCAGACGGTATGGCTTGGCGATATCGCTCAGAAACGTGTCGCCCTCGTTCGCTCGGGTATGGGCACGACAAGGGCAGAGACCGCCGCCAGAGCCCTGCTGGCCGCGCTCGCGCCTCGCACCATCATGGCGCTTGGGTTCTGCGTCGGGATCAGCGAATGGGTGGGGCCGGCGGATGTCGTGGTGGCGGAGTATGTCGTAGACTGGCCCGATTTTCCCGGTGAGACCGATCACGACACCGCGAGGGCGATTCTCCAGCCCGATCCCGCACTTCTCGACGCTGCTCGACGTCTTGCTGAGCCGCCCGATGACCCTGAAGCCCGGCCCCGGCGAGTTCGTGCCACGGTGGGAGGCATCCTCTCGGTGGATCACCTCGTCCAGACAACGGCTGTCAAGGGGTACCACGGTCCCCGCGCCGCCCGTTGCAGAGCCATAGACATGGAGTCCGCCGGAGTGGGCCGTGCGGCTACGGAGTCGGGGGTTCCCTGGATCGCCATCCGTGCGGTAACCGACACTCTCGAAGAGGACTTGCCGCTGTCATTCGAGGCATTCATGACCGGATCCGGCGACGTGAGCCGGACCAGGGTTCTGGCAGCGGCGCTCCGGCAACCCGGTCTTACCCCGGCTCTCGTCCGTCTCGCGCGTCAGTCCCTGAGGGCCGCTGCCAATCTTGCCCGATTCGCTGAAGAGCTGCTTGCCGCCACCTGATATCAGGTGATGGCGATCTCGCCCTCCTCGCCCGTGCGGATCCTGAGAGCCTCAACGACCGGAACAAGGAATATCTTACCGTCTCCTATCTCGCCGGTCCGAGCGGCCTCGGCAATGGCGTGGGCCACGCGCGGGGCATGATCGTCGGTCACCACCACCTCGACTTTGACCTTCTGGATAAGGTTTACCGTATACTCCGCGCCCCGATAGTGCTGCGTAAAGCCCTTCTGCTTGCCCGCGCCTCGCACCTCGCTCACCGTCATGCCGCGGATCCCAACCTCCGCTAGCGCCGCCTTAACATCGTCCAGTTTTTGCGGACGGATCAGCGCCTCTACCTTGATCATGATGCCGGTCCTCTAGTCCTTCACACTTGCTCGTTCGGTGTCATCATAGTCATGACCTGCGCCGTATGCTCAGATCCGGTTGCCGGACCGGCATAGCCGGACTCCCCATGTTGCGACAGGTCAAGGCCTGCCTCTTCATCATCGTCGGAGACTCGGAGCCCCAGAGTCGCCTTCACGACGGTCCCGATGGCCGCCGTGCCTGCGGCAGCCAGCGCCACCGCAACGCCCACGCCGAGCGCCTGCTTCCACAGGAGAGACATGCCGCCGCCACTGAGCAGACCCACCCCGCCGGCCGGGTTGACGGATAGCGATGCGAAGAGGCCTGTGGCGAGCGCGCCCCAGGTGCCCGCGATTCCATGGACTCCGAACACGTCGAGGGCATCATCATACCCGAACCGGCTCTTGGCCCTGATGGCGGCATACGAGACAATCGAGGCTATGCCGCCGATCGCCAGGGCAGCCATGGGTCCGACGAATCCAGCCGCTGGGGTGATCGCAACCAGCCCCGCTACCGCTCCGGTAGCCAGCCCGAGGGCCGTGGGCTTACGATAGATCAGCCACTCGATGACCATCCACATGAGCGCTGCGGCTGCCGCGGCCAGATGCGTTGACACGAACGCCGATGCAGCGAGCCCGTTAGAGCCGATGGCAGAGCCGGCATTGAACCCGAACCATCCAAACCACAGAAGCCCCGTTCCGAGTAAGGTGAGCGGGAGATTGTGGGGTCGCATGTCCTCCGTCGCCGCATGCCTGCGTCTCCCAAGCATCAGCGCCAGAACCAGCGCCGATGTACCCGACGAGATGTGGACTACGGTACCACCGGCAAAGTCGAGCGCGCCCAGGCTCCTTAGCAACCCGCCGTCTGCCCAGACCATGTGCGCAAGAGGCACATAGACCAGAAGGCTCCAGAGACCGATGAACACGAAGTAGGCAGAGAAGCGAATGCGGTCAGCCAATGCGCCGCTGATCAGCGCAGGCGTGATGATGGCGAACATCATCTGGTAGATCATGAACACCGAATGGGGAATCGTGGCTCCGTAGGTCGGATTGGGCGAGCCGCCGACGCCGTTGAGCCCGAACCACCGCAGGTCCCCAATCACGGCGTTCCCCGGGGCGAACGCGAGGCTGTAACCCACGGTCGCCCAGAGGACGCTGATCAGGGCCATCGCGCCAAATGAATGCATGAGCGTGCTCAAGACGTTCTTGGCGCGGACCATGCCCCCGTAAAACAGGGCGAGAGCCGGCGTCATGAGGAGCACCAGAGCGGCGCTTACCAAGAGCCAGGCAGTGTCGCCGGTGTCCGGCGACGCGCTGGCGCCCGAGTCTGCACGGCACACAGCAGGCGTCAACGCCAGCGAGAGCACGACGCTCAGACCGAAGGTGCGAGCGAGACGTGCGACCGATGCGTCATACAGGGTTGTGCATGTCGTCAAAGCATTGTT
>JAAYVH010000024.1 GCA_012517255.1 Chthonomonadales bacterium | reverse complement strand
CCAGGCCTGCCGCGCCGCCGGCCGCGAAGCCCGACACGGCAGCCGCCGGCGGGACAACCGCCGACGTCGAGCCCGAACCTCCCGCGAAAGGCGAAGCAACTGCGGACGGCGCTCAGAAACAAGGGAGCTCGTCGAGTGCTCCGCGCGAGGCGCCGCCTACGAAGATCGCGTTCGATGGTTACAGCACGAGCAAGGTCACCGAGTTCATCGGCCCGGAGCCCTTCGTGCGGTTTCTGGAGAGCGGCAATGTGAAGGGGCAGGACGCGGGCGCCGTGTCGGGACTGCTTCAGTCCGGCAACCTGTTGCTGGCCCTGCCTCTCATTTTCCTGCTGGGGCTCGCGCTGAATCTCACCCCCTGCGTCTACCCGATCATTCCCATCACGATCTCTTACTTCGGCAGTCAGTCGGGATCCACGGGCAAGCCGCCGTTCATCCTCGCGGTAGTGTATGTGCTGGGAATGGCCCTCATGTACTCGGCGCTGGGCGTCGTCGCCGGGCTGACGGGCGGCCTGTTCGGCTCGCAACTGCAGAACCCGTGGGTATTGCTCGTCTTTGCGCTGGTGATGTTCGGTCTCGCGCTCTCGCAGTTCGACCGACCCGATGGCCGACCCATCTGGGAGTTTCAGTTGCCGGGGTTCCTTCGGAATCGAGCCCAGTCGCGATCAGGCATTGTCGGAGCGCTCCTGATGGGGATCATGGTGGGGGTGGTTGCTGCGCCCTGCATAGGTCCCGCCGTGATCGCTCTGCTCCAGTGGGTGGGCACGCAGCGGGATCCTGTGCTGGGCTTCGGCGTGTTCTTCACTCTTGCCCTGGGTCTGGGCTTGCCGTACCTTGCGCTCGCCACGGTGTCCGGCGCCGTCAAGACCATGCCGCGAGCGGGTGAGTGGATGATCGGTGTGAAGCATATCTTCGGGGCAGTGCTGATCTGGATGGGGGTCTACTACCTTCAGACACCTCTAGCGCTCTTGCATCCGCAGGCCGGGCAGGTCGCGCTCATTTCGACCTCTGCGCTGATTGCTCTCTATCTGCTCTTCTTCGAGCGGTCGGGGGCAAATGCGCGGGCGTTTGTGTGGGTCCGGCGCGCCCTGGGCATTGGGGCCGCGGCGATCGCAGTCTGGCTGGCGTCGCCCGCTCCGCAGGAGAGCATCGCGTGGCGTCCCTACTCGGACGCTGCCTTGCAAGCCGCCCTTGCCGAGCGCAAGCCGGTACTCATTGACTTCACGGCGGACTGGTGCGCGGCCTGCAAGGAACTGGAGCACAAGACGTTTTCGGACCCACGCGTGGGACGGGCGGCCGAGCGGTTCGTGGTCCTGCGAGCCGACATGACGAACTTCGGCGGTCCAGAGGCCAAGCGCTGGCAGGAGCGCTTTGGCATCAAGGGGTTGCCGACTATCGTTCGTCTGGAGCCCGAGTAGATCCGGCGCTGGCCTTGGCCGACGCTTCGATCTCCTTGCGGACGGCGCGCAACATGGCCGCCCGTCTGAAGTGAACCCACAGGCCTGCGGCCACCGCAACTGCGAGCAGCACAGCCATGCCTGTGACGCCAGGAGCAACGGCCTCGGCGAGGTGCGGGTCGGGAGCGCTTTCCTCCTCGTGGGCGAGCGCGGCATGGGCCGCCACGGCAAGCACAGCTCCTGTGCTGATCAGTGAGCGCAGCACTCGCATCAGGGTGTCTCTCACGGCGCCCTCCTGTGCCCAAAATCGGGATCGTTCGGATGGAGAGTATATCACCATCGTCCACCCCTCGGCATCCAGGTTTGTAGCTGCCGCAAGCGAGCCCTGGGTGAACCCGCTTGCCTGCAGGTGATTGCCCGTCTGGCGTCGAACTGTGTTGTCTGGCGGCATAAGGGAAGTCCACGGGCAGGGCGAGGTGCATCACGATCCTGGAACACGATGACGGGCATCATCAGTTCCGTCACATCACCGTCATAGTGAACGCGCGTGCGGGCCGCGGATCGGCGGCCCGTCGGACCCGTGATGTCGCTGACGCCGTCGAAGCGGCATTCGGCATCAGCGCGGATGTTCAACTGTGCTTGGGCGAGTCGGTGGAGCAAACGACAGCAGCGGCAGTCGCGAGCGGCGCCGATCTGGTTCTGGCGGCCGGCGGCGACGGAACGCTGGGCGGCGTCGTCAACGGCGTCGCCGGCTCCGGGGCTGCTATCGGTCTGATTCCGATGGGGACCGGCAACGATTTCGCCCGGGCGGTGGGTCTGCCGCTGGATCCGCTGACGGCGATACGGTGCCTTGCGCATGGCAGAGTGCAGCGTCTGGATGTCGGCGTGCGCGAGGGGCGGCGGTTCATCAATGTTGCTGGCTGCGGTTTCGACGCTGTGGTAGCCCGGCGCGTCAACGCTGGATACCGGCTGCTCCGGGGATCTGCTGCGTACCTGGCCGCAGTGATGGGCACGTTGGCCACGCACAGGCCGGCTCGCTTCAAGCTGGAGGTTGATGGGGAGATCTTCGAGGCCGATGCTATGATGTGCGCGATTGCCAACGGCACCAGCTATGGCGGCGGAATGAAAGTCGCTCCGAGAGCTCGCGCCGACGACGGCATGCTTGATGTCTGCCTGGTGCTCGCCTGTTCCAAACTGGAGTTCATTCTGGCCTTCCCGCGGGTATACCGTGGCGAGCACCTATCGCATCGCAGGGTACGCTTCTTTCGAGGCAGAAAGGTCACAGTGAGCTGCGATCCTGCGCAGCCTGTCTTGATGGATGGAGAGCTCGTCGAGCCGACGCCGGCCATCTTTTTCGCGGAACCCGGCGCCGTGCCGTTTCTTGTTCCGGCCGGGCACATGGGGCGGTAGAGGAGACCTGAACATGGTGCGACGCGTAATCGCAGCTCTGATCGGCGTGCCGGCGCTCCTGGGAGTGTGCTGGTGG
>JAAYVH010000186.1 GCA_012517255.1 Chthonomonadales bacterium | reverse complement strand
TGTGGAGGAGCATGGCGAATCGTTCTGGCGCGAGCACGCCGGACAGCGCCTCACTCCCTACAGCTCGGCATGCAAGATCCGACGCCTGCAGCGGACCGAGCCCGCCTTGATGGCTTCCCGACCGCACATCGCCTATGTTCCGGATTTCCTGGCTCGCAGGCTTACCGGCCGATGGATCAACGACGTGCCCAGCGCCTCGTGGTCGCCATTCGTGCTGCCGACGACGCGCGCCCTGGCGCGCCCCGTGATGGGTGTGCTGGGCGTCTCCGATGAGCAGCTCTCGCCGACATTGGACTCGGGGCAGCCGATCGGCGAGCTGCGGCCCGATGTGTGCTGTGACCTTGGACTGGCCGAAGGCGTCCTCCTCGTCGCTGGAGCGTTCGATCAGACCGCTGCCGCTCACGGCGCCGGCGCGACGGCATGCGGTACGAGCGTACTCTCGTGCGGCACGGCATGGGTGCTGTATGCCGTGACCGACAGCCCGCCGTCGGCGCATGGGCCAGTGCCTTCGGTCAAGCGTCCCGATCCTCCTCCGTTCGACCTGTGCGTCTGCTGCCATGTGTCGCCCAACGAGTGGGGCCTCGTCTTGCCCTATACGGGCGGATCGGCCTACGATTGGGTGACCCGCACGACGGCGCCGGCATCGGCTCCGTCTGATGCGTCGCCTCTTGTCTTCGTTCCGCATCTCTACGGTGGGCTTTCGCCCGACTGGCAGGAGCAATCGAAGGGCAGTCTGTTGGGGCTCACGCTGTCGCACACCGCCGAGGACATTCGCCTGGCGCTGATGCGCGGCATGGCGTTCGAGACCAGGCGCAACATAGAGGCGGCAGGCGCTCAGATGAGCCGACCTTCGGCTCTTCGGATGGTCGGCGGCGCAACGCACAGCGACATCTGGCCGCAGATGATCGCCGACGCCGTTGGCCTGCCTGTCGAGGTCACCGCGCTGACTGAGGCTGCGTGCTACGGGGCGGCCAGAATCGCGGCAGGACCTGCGGCGGACGAGTGGCAGGCCGAGTCTGATGGCGCCATTCGCGCATTCGTGCCGAGCGCCGCAGGCATGGAGACGATGGATCGTCTCTATCGCGATTACCTTGCCGCCTATGCATGGCTGACGCGTTACTATCGGGGCGAGCACGCCCCTCCGACGGAGGATTAGCTTGAACGGCACTGAGATCAGACTGGGACGCCTGTTCGGCGGCGGCAATGCCGTCATTATCGCCGTGGACCACGGCGAGTTCGATGGCCCGATCCCCGGCATGGGCGACCTGCCCGAGGTCGTACAACGCATCGATTCCGGCGTTTCGGGCGTGCTTGTGTCCCCCGGCATGCTGGCCCATTGCGGGCACATCTTCGATAGGAGGGGAGGCCCGCTGGCTGTGGTCCGACTGAACTGGAGCACCGTCTACGCGTTCCACTGGGGCTACGCCGATGCCGAGACGGTCCGCGCGATGAGCCCGGAGGAGGCCGTCGCTGCCGGCGCCGACGTCGCCCTTGTATCGTTGACGCTGAAATCGGGCAGCGAGGCGCGTGACGCGCGTAACGTCGAGGTCTATTGCCGTCTGGTGCGTGAGGCCCGACGGCTTGGGCTGCCGGTGGTCGGCGAAGTGTTCCCGCCGCGATGCGACGATCTGTCGCCCAGGGAGATGGCGGAATACGTTCACACGTGCTGCCGTATCGTGGCCGAGCTGGGCGCGGACCTCATCAAGACCTTCTACACCGAGCGTTTCGCCGAGACGGTGGCGACCTGTCCTCTGCCGATACTGGGCCTTGGCGCATCGAAACTGCCCACACAGCTCGACGCGCTGCGGCTAGCGCAGCGAATCGTGGATGACGGCGGGCGCGGCGTCGTGTTCGGCCGTAACGCTATCCAGGTGCCCGATCCTGCCGCCTTCCAGCAGGCGCTCTGCGCGGTCGTGCAGCAAGGCGCGGATGCTTCGGCAGCCGCGGCATCCCACGGGCTGAAGGACTGAGACCGTGGGCCACGCCGCCGCCTGGCCCACGGTCTCACAGAGCACGCTCTGAGGGCCGTGCCGAATGGGGCCTACTTCAGCTTCTGAGCCCGCTCCTTGATGCCGGCATCGCTGATCTTCTGGATGATGGCGTCGAGGGCGGCGGTCATGGCCGCTCCCTTCACCGCCGGCAGGTCCCGATTGTTGCGCTTCTGAGGAGCGGCAAGATCGAGGATCGCTTCAGCCGCCTCAACGGCTAGATCGGCATCCTCCAGATAGGCTGCCAGCGCCGACGCGGCCCGCTCTTCGCGGCAGTCCCGCAGCGCACCGAAGGCCTGCCGCTTCTCATCGGGTCTCTGAGCCGCGCGCAACGCCTGCTCCAGCGCTTCGATCTTGGCGCCGGCAGGAATGCCCCCGTCCTGAGCGATCAGCCGGATGTAGCCGCGGAGCGCGATGA
>JAAYVH010000185.1 GCA_012517255.1 Chthonomonadales bacterium | reverse complement strand
CTTACGATCATCGCCATGGGCGGCCTGCAAGCCTTCGGAGAGGCCACCATGCGCCGTCTCGTGCCGGTATCGGCCGGCGTTCTGGCAGTCCTTGGGCTCTACCGGATCGTAACGAGCGTGCTATAGGCCCGAGCGAGGGGCGCCAGCGCCGAGCGATCCTTCGTTGACACCCTCCGGACGCCCCAGTATAATCCGACCTTATGAACGAGGCAGGGACAGCCACGCGCAGCGACACGCGGCCCGGGATGCTCGCTCAGGGAATGATCTTCGTCGGAGACTCCTGGGGCATTGCGCTTCAAGGCATCGCCTGTGCATTGCGGGGACGCATCAGCGCGAAGGATACCGTGCGCCAGATGGCCGCCATCGGCGTGGACTCGCTCCCCATCATCATCGCGACGTCGGTGTCGACGGGCGCCGTCCTGGCCTACTACATGACCGGCGTTCTCCTCCAGTTGGGCGCGGGGTCGTTCACCGGAGGCACCATTGCTCTCACGTTTCTACTGGAGCTTGGTCCGGTGCTGGCGGCAGTCATGGTGGCAGCAAGAAGCGGGGCGGCCATAGCCGCCGAAATCGGCACCATGGTAGTGACCGAGCAGGTGGACGCTCTCCGTTCCATGGCGGTCTCTCCGGTTGCCTATCTCGTGGCGCCCCGGTTGGTTGCATGCGTCGCAATGATGCCGCTATGCGGGCTGGTCTCGAACGCGGCCGGTATCGGCGGCGCCATCGTCATGGCCTCTGCGCACGGCCTACCGGTCGCAACCTTCCTCGAATCGATGCAGATGATGGCCAGCGAGCAGGACCTCTTGAAGGGCCTCATCAAGACGGTGTGGTTCGGCCTGACGATCGCCGCAGTGGCATGCCGCCAGGGCATGCGCACGGAGCGTGGCGCGGCGGGAGTGGGCCGCGCAACTACCAGCTCGGTCGTCCTCTGCGTGGTGCTCATCTTCATATCGGACTTCTTCCTCGCGCAGATGTTGATGGGCGCCTCGGTCGCCCAGCCATGACGGACGGCGCCATCGAGGTACGCGACGTCTATTATCGCGCCGGCAATCGTGACATCCTGTCGGCGATCAGCCTGTCGGTTGGCCGCGGCGAGATCGTGTCGCTTATGGGACGTTCGGGGAGCGGCAAGACCACGATGTTGAAGTGCCTCGCCGGCTTGCTGCGTCCGACTGCCGGATCCATTCGCATCCACGGCGAGGACATCGTGCCGATGACCGAGTCCCAACTTAACCGCGTCCGGCTGCGCATCGGATTCGTCTTCCAGTATGCGGCGCTCTTCGACTCCATGACCGTTTTCGACAACGTAGCCTTCGGTCTGGTTCAGCATCGCCGCGCGACGGCCCGCGAGCTGCAGACGATCGTGAGGGAGCGCCTTGCCGCCGTCCATCTGGATGGCGTGGAGGCCATGTACCCCGCGGAGCTTTCCGGAGGCATGCAGAAGCGGGTGGGACTGGCACGAGCTCTGGCGACGGATCCTGAAGTCCTGTTGTATGATGAGCCCACCAGCGGGCTCGACCCTGTGACGGGCCGCGCCATAGACGATTTGATCGTGGAGACGCGCGACCGCTTCGGCGTGACGTCGGTGGTGGTCTCCCACGACGTTCCGACAGTGCTGCGGATCTCGGACCGGATCGCGATGATCGAGGAGGGATCCCTGATCGCGGTGGACACGCCGGCGCGCATACGGGCTTCTGACCATCCGGCCGTGCGGGAGTTTGTGCACAGCGCCGAGGATGCGGTAACCTTGGCCCAAGGGTGAGACACTGACCATGGATGCACGCTCGCACATCAAGGTAGGCATCACTGCCGTGCTTGGCATCGGCGGGCTCATTGCCGCCTGGATGTACCTTGCCCGTTTGGACTGGGACACCTACCCCATCCGGGTGGCGTTCCCCGACACGCGCGGACTGCAGCTTCAGGCGGTGGTGCGCATGAACGGCGTGAAGATCGGCACAGTGAAGGGGATTGAGCTGGACCTCACCTCGCGCCGCCCCGTGGTGACCTTGCGTATCCAGCGCAAGTACCGCGAGGCGATACCCGAGGATTCCAGAGTGCTGATCACAACAGGGCTCCTGGTCACCAACCCGCAAGTCGAGATCGTGCCCGGTTCGGCGGCGACCTTCATGCGTTCAGACCGGCTCTATCGCGGTGAAGAGCCCCTGAGCGCTCTGGCGCAGATTTCGCCCGAAACGGACAAGATCGTCAAGCAGTTCTCCGCATCGCTGGAAGCCATGACACCGCGACTCGCCCGGTCCATGGAGCATGTAGAGGGTATACTGAGGCGCACTGAGACGATGGTGGCCGATTTCAGCGTCATTTCGGCGCGTGCGCGACGGATCGCGTCGGATCCGCAGATCGAGAAGACGCTGAACTCGGCGCTCCGCGATCTTGAGGTCATCACTGCCGAGGCGCGCAAGACGACCAAGACGTTCGGGTCGGAGCTGCAGGCGCTGATGCAGCGCAACGGCGGTCGCGTGGACGACCTTGTCACGGGTCTGTTCGATCTCCTGCAGCGGTTCACCGACACGGTGGATGCTGCGCGCGGGCTGGTGACGCGGCTGGCCGAGCAGGTCAACGATCCGCGCCTTCAGCAGTCTCTGCAGGAGACGCTGGACCTGACCAAGGCGACCATCGCGCGGTTCAACCAGGTGGCATCGGACGTGCACATGCTGTTGGGCGACGCTTCGGTCCAGAGCGATCTCAAAGCCACGCTCTCGTCGGTACGGGATGCGACAGAGTCCGGCAAGAAGGTGGCGGCCGACGTGTCGCGGCTGGTGGAGCGCCTGAACCTGCCGAGCGGCGCGCCGAAGTTCGGCATTGGCCAGCCGACGCTCGATATCGAGTTCGGGGGACGGGGGACCCAGCCCTACTTCCGGTCCAACGTGGGGGGCCGATTCCCCGTCGGGCAGGGAAACACGTTCAACCTTGGAGTATACGATTTCGCTGAAACGAACAAACTGACCGCTCAGTACGGCACGAACTTGCAGGGCTTTGGGACGTTTCGGTACGGTCTGTACGCCTCCAAGCTGGGAGTCGGCTTCGACCTGAACGTTCCGACGGGCGTTGATCTGGCGCTGGACGCCTACAACCCCAACAGCCTGACCGTGGACGCGCGAGCGTTCCTGAAACTGAATGACGATTGGTCGCTCTGGTTCGGAGCCGAAAGCCTGTTGCGGCACACGACGCCAAGCCTCGGGGTACGCCTGCGAAGGTAGCGCCATACGTGCGAGCAACCGGACGGCATAAGCGGCCTGACGGCCTCCAGAGGTCCGGTCACAATGACCAGAAACTGATATGGGAGAGACTTGAATGAAGGTGATACTGCAGCGCGACGTGCCGAAGGTCGGCAAGGGCGGCGAGATTGTCAATGTTGCCGACGGCTATGCGCGCAACTACCTGTTTCCGCGCAAGTACGCCGTGCCGGCCACAGGGGGCTTCCTCAAGGAGCATCAATCCCGCGCCCAGCATGACAAGGTGCGCGAAGCCAAGCTGCACCAGGTCGCCGAGACCGCTGCCGGCAAGCTCGAAGGGCTCACCGTCATCATTAAGGGCAAGGTTGGCTCCGGGACCAAGCTCTACGGCTCGATCACCGCTCAGGATGTGGCGGAGGCCGTCAAGGAGGCCACGGGCGTCGAGGTGGACAAGCGTCGGGTCGGCCTTGTTGATCCGATCAAGACGCTCGGCGTCTATCCGATACCGGTTCGTCTCGCCAGCGACATCTCGGTGACCATCCAGGTGGATGTAACCACGGAGCAGGAACTGGAGCGCCGCGCAGCCGAGGCCGCTCAGGCTGAAGCAAGGGCTACCCAGGCCGCGCAGGAAGCCGCCGAGGCCGAAGTAGCCGCCGAGGCCTCTACCGAGGAATAACGGCCGCTCCCATCGTATCCTAGCCGTGCGCCCTGCTCGCGGGACAGCGTGCAGGGCGCCTCATTCCCCAAGGAAAGAGGCATGACCGCGTGAACCAGTCGGTACCGCCCGACAAACTGCCTCCGCAGAGCCTCGAGATGGAGCAGGCGGCCCTCGGCTCCATGCTGATCGAGGCCGCCGCGATCGAGAAGGTGCGTGGCGTTGTCAGTGCGGACGACTTCTACCGGGACGCGCATCGCGTGATCTTCGAGGCCATCATGTCGCTGGCCGAGCGGCGGTTGCCTGTGGACCTGCTCACGCTGCAGGACCTCCTGCAGGATCAGGGCTTGCTCACGGAAGTCGGCGGCGTGCCGTATCTCGTCCAGCTCACCGAGGCGGTTGCCAGCGCGGCCAATGCATCCTACTACGCCCAGCGCGTCTACGAGAAGGCGGTGCTGCGACGCCTGATTGATGCGTCCAACCGCATTCAGGAGATGGTCTACGAGGACTTCGAGTCCATTGACGACGTAGTGGACCGCGCGGAGCAAGCCGTCTTCAGCGTTGGCAAAGGCCGATCCACGGCCTATTTCCAGTCCATGAAGACGCTCGTAGAGAGGATCTACGACGATCTCGAAAAGCGCTCCGACAGCCCCGACACGATCACCGGCCTGCCGACGCCCTTCACGCGGCTGGACGACATGACCGCCGGGCTCCAGAACTCGGACCTCATCATCGTCGCCGCCCGGCCTGCCATGGGCAAGACCTCGCTCGCTCTCGGCATGGCTCAGCACATCGCGTTGCGCACCGGCCGTCCAGCGGCTATCTTCAGTCTGGAGATGTCGAGTCCCCAGCTCTGCATGCGCATGATCTGTTCGGAGGCGCGCGTCAATGCCCATCATCTGCGCACGGGTCGGTTGGACCCCAAGCTTTGGCCGCGCGTTGGCGACGCATGTTCGCGGCTGGCAGAGGCGCCGATCTTCATAGACGATAGCCCGGTGTGCACCGCTCTGGACATCCGCGGCAAATGTCGCCGTCTGCTCGCCGAGCAGAAGGATCTCGGCGTTATCGTGGTGGACTACCTGCAGCTCATGCGCAGCTACAAGACGACGGAGAACCGCAACCAGGAGATCAGCGAAATAGCTCGCTCATTGAAGTCACTGGCGCGCGAACTTAATCGTCCCGTAATAGCACTCTCGCAGCTCTCGCGGGCGGTCGAGCAGCGCCCCAACAAGCGCCCCATGCTATCCGACTTGCGAGAGTCGGGCAGCATCGAGGCAGAAGCCGATATCGTGATTTTCATCTATCGTGAGGCCTACTACGAGGAGCTGAAGCAGAAGGCCGCAGCCAAGGAAGGCGCCGGAGAAGCGGCTCCGGAGCCGCCGCCAGTGCGCGATCGTCGCGAGGACCGTGTTGAGATGGCGGAACTGATCATCGCCAAGCAGCGCAACGGGCCGACGGGCAAAGTCGAGGTTGCCTTCCTTCCGGCGTTCGCGCGGTTCGATAATCTGGTGAACTGGACCCCGTCGTAGTCGGCCCGGGGGGCTGACTGCGGCCAACCGGCAGCACACTGGAGGCAGCGGAGCCACATGCCCGGCCTCCGAACGCTGCCACACGGAGGAATACGATGCGCGTACTGGTGGTCGGAGGCGGCGGGCGAGAGCATGCCCTTGTCTGGAAGCTCGCTCAGAGCCGCCATGTGACCGATCTCTACTGCGCACCCGGCAACGCCGGCATCGGCAAGCTGGCCGAGTGCATTAACATCAAACCCACGGACATCGCCGGCCTCGCCAACTTCGCGGCAGCGCAGAAGATTGATCTGACCGTGATCGGCCCCGAGGCCCCGCTCATTGCCGGCATCGTGGATCGTTTCGAGGCGCGCGGGCTTCCGGCCTTTGGACCAGCCACCGACCCGGCCCGCATCGAAGGCAGCAAGGCATTCGCCAAAGAGCTGATGGTGCGCTACGGCATCCCGACGGCGGCATATGAGCTGTGCTCAGACCCCCAGACCGCACATGACACGATCCGCCGCTGGTTCGCCGATCCCCAACGCACCAGGCGCGGTCTCGTGGTCAAGGCTGACGGCCTCGCCGCGGGAAAGGGGGTTACCGTCAGCTCAACCGAGCAGGAAGCGCATGAGGCGGTTGAGATCATGATGGTGCAGAAGGCGTATGGCGCCGCGGGAGACCGCGTGCTCATTGAGGAACGGCTTGTCGGCGAGGAAGTCAGTATCATGGCCATCACCGACGGCGAATGCGTGGTTGCCTTGCCGCCATCCCAGGACCACAAACGCGCGCTCGACAACGACGAGGGCCCCAACACAGGCGGGATGGGCGCCTACTCCCCCGTTCCCATCGTGCCCGATGACATCGCCGACCAGGCGCTGGACCTCGTCCTGCGGCCCGCCATCGACGCCATTCGCGATCTGGGTATCCCGTACAAGGGCGTACTGTATGCCGGCCTGATCGTGACCGACGACGGCATCAAGACGCTCGAGTTCAACTGCCGATTTGGAGATCCTGAGACCCAGGCAGTGCTCCCGCTTCTTGAATCTGACCTCGTGGAGATCATGGACGCCTGCATCAACGGACGTCTCGACGATGTGGAGGTAGCCTGCTCGACGGACGCCAGCGTGTGCGTCGTTGCGGCGTCCGGCGGTTATCCCGGCGATTACGAGACCGGCAAGCTCATTGAAGGGCTTGAGCGAGCATCGCAATCGGAGGGCTGCGTGGTGTTTCACGCCGGTACCCGCGAGGTCAACGGGCAGTTCCTTACAGATGGCGGGCGCGTGCTGGGCGTCACCGCCACCGGACCCGATCTGGCACAGGCGGCATCACGAGCCTACGCAGGCCTGCGGCACATTACGTTCGACGGCATGCACTACCGCACCGACATCGCGGGGCGAGCCCTTCGGTCCTAAGCCGACGCGTCGGCAGTCCCATAGCTCCTCGTAGCCGCGTCGGCACGGAAGATTTCGAACTTCCCTTGCCAGCCGGCAGGGAAGCGGCGTCGCCATGTCGTACATACGCATCGGCGCGGCACTGGCCGCGCGAGACCCATAACCGACAAGGGGAACGGCAATGCGAAAGGTCACCGGATTCACCCTGATCGAGCTGCTCGTTGTCATCGCGATCATCGCCATCCTGGCGGCGATCCTCTTCCCGGTGTTTGCCCAGGCGCGTGAGAAAGCGCGTCAGGCGTCCTGTATCTCCAACATGAAGCAGATCATGACCGCAGCGCTCATGTATCTGCAAGATAACGACGAGAGGTTCCACCGCATCAAGAGCGGCGTGGCATCGTTCAATGACAATTGCCCGCCGCCTCGTCCCGACCAGATGCTGGGATCGGAAGATATGCTCAACCCGTACGTCAAGAACGGCGGAGTCTGGAAGTGCCCGAGCGACAGCATCCAGCGTGACGACTGCGGCTGCGACCGCTATGGCACCGGCATCGGATATCCGATCAGCTACTCATGGACCCACTACCAGAACGGCTATCCGTATGAGACCTTCGGCGTCCATGCATACTACAACGCGGAGAACTCCTTGATGCAGGCCGCCATCGGGGCGCCTGCCGAGACTGCGAACCTCTACGAGCTCTGGACCACCGTCAGCTATCAGCGATATTTCTCGTACTGGCGCTGGGACAACTCCGATATTGCCGATCCTGCATGGCCGACGGCGCCGAACTACTTCACGGCCAACTGGTGCGGCTCCGGTGACGCGCGGTTCAGCATCGGCGCCCACAATGGCCTGACGACCTTCGGCTTCACCGACGGCCACGTGAAGACGATGGATCGGAAGCGCATGTGCCGTGTGGTCGGCGGTCGTTGGGATGGTTCCAAACCCAACTACCTGCATTGGGATGCCCAGTACAAATAGGAGCATCGGGGAGCGCCGAAATGCCACCAGCTAAAGGCGGTTCATCTGCGAGTTCCGAGGGCTCCAAGGCCAAGCTCGCGCTAGTGGTCGTGATCGTCGTTCTGGCGATCGCTGCAGCCGTGTTCTCAATCGGGCGCACCATCAAGAAGAGCCAGGGAGAGAACATGGGCTCGTTGGGAGGACTTCCCAGCAAAGGCGAGCTGATGAAGGAGCAGGGCGTCGAGCCGCCCGCCGGCTCTGTCGGGTCGGGGATGGAGGGCCCGAGCTCCTCCGGTCGTGAAGGTCCCTCCTCCGGCACGATCCTGGGCGGCAAGGGGTCATCGGGGCTCTAACGACTGCGTCGCCGTCGGGCGACAAAGAGGCTGCACAGCCTCGCGAACTCGAAGCATCCCGGTCTCGCCGACGCGAGATCGGGAATCGTCTGCGCGGACTGGCCCCCTGAGCCACACGCATGAGTCCAGATGCTGCCGAGACAGCCGACCGCCTCCATCCGGGAGAATCTGACCGTTAGCGTCCCAGCGCTTCGGCAAGCCGACCCGCCGCCTGGATCGTCCGGCCCAGCAGATCCCGTTCTATAGGACGGGCGGTCTGCCGCAGATTCAGCAGTGACACCACGAGGAGGTCGCCGCCCCCGTCAACGCTCGCCCAGTCAAGCTCGACCATTCGCTCGTAGAAAACCGCTGGGAGCTTCGTGGGCGACGTCTCAGCATCCAGCAGCGCCATGACGTACTTTGCGGAGAAGGCCGGATAGGCTGACATGTCCGCGAGCCTGGCCCCCGTCGCCTGGAGCGACCGCTCGATGAGACGGTCCGCCACTGACGCACCGAGTTCCCCGGCGGGAACACGCGGGAAGACGCTGAAGCGCGGAAGACTCGCGCCGGGCAGAACGGCAGCCGCCACCTCGTGATGGGTCGGACTGCCTGACGCGCTCGCGTCGTAGTCCAGCAGATACAGGATGTGGCCGCCGGCATCCTTGCGATGCACTGCTCTGAGGCGAACCTGGTCGGGCCTGCACCGGTGATGCCTCGCGAGCCGAGCCTGCATGTCGTCATACGGCTCCGACAGCCCGACGAAACCGAACTGCTCGGCCATGGCCGCGCGTGCCCGGGCCCGTCGGCGCGCATCACTCGCCGTCCACGCCATGCCAACGCCAACGAGAGCGACGATCCCGACCGCCGCAGCCGGTGCGATCCAGTCGTTCATGGTGCACTCTCCCCCGAACGATGTCGCGGCTCGTACCTCCGCCAGTAAGCCATCGCGGCGAGGGCCGTTACGGCGGCGATTCCTGCCAGCAGATAGAAGGCGGCTCCCCAACCGAGACGCTGAGCGACGGAGCCGATGCCCAGCCCTGACACGATGCCGCCCACGTAACCCACGCCATCCACCAGCCCGGACGCGGTGGCGCTGCCGCGCCTGCCGCCGAGATCGAGCGCGATGGCCCCGCCCAGGAGCGAATACGGCCCGATCGTGAGGAGCGCCACCAGCGCCGACAGGGCCACCGGCAACAGGGGGTTTGACCCCGCGCCGACATGGCTCAGCGCCGCGAGAGCTGCTGCTGCCAGAGTCACAAGAGTGGCAATGAGCCCACCCCTTCGGCGGCTTAGCAACCGGTCGCTGCACCAGCCCACTGCCAGAATCGAGACTGCCCCGAAGATAGGGAACAGCGTTGCCCACATGCTGGCATGTCCCGGCGAGAGTCCGGCAGCCTCGGTCAGGTACAGCGGAAGCCATTCACCAAAGGCGTCGCGCACGATCGTCAGTCCGAAGGAGAGGATCAGCACAAGCAGAAACGAGGGGCTGCGCAGGAACGGCCCGACAAGCCCCCACAGACTGGCGTCGGGCTCTTCTCCCGGTGCGTCATCGTAGACCTGAATGGGGCTGGCCGGCGGCTCCGGGAGCCCGACGTCACGCGGACCATCCTTCAGTCGCCATGCCACGAACGCTGCAATGACGGCGAGAGTCCCCGATCCGGCGAGACAGACTGACTGCCACGTGGCGCCTCGATGCAGCATCCATCCGTAGAGCAGCTTGGAGGAGGCGTCGCCCAGAACGAAGGTGAGACACAGGATGGCCATGACCGTGCCGTACTGGGTGTAGGCGAACCAGTTGGACGCGATCTTGACCAGTCCTCCCCACCCCGCCGATTGCACCAGTCGATTCAGCGCCCAACAGATTAGGAACCACGCGACGCCGGCCGAAGCGCCGAAGGCCAGCGTGGTAGCCACGGCGCCCACCATGCCGAGCAGGAACATCCTGCGACCGCCGACATAGTCGCACACGATGGAGTTGCCGACCTTCCCTGCCGCGTAGGTGAGGGTACCCACCGTCGAGATGAGGCCGAGCGTCTCCTTGTTGACGCCGATCGTGTGGTACTGGTCAATGAGCAGGGGCTTAATGGAGGCGAAGAAGGTGCGGCAGAAGTAGTAACCCGCGTAGCCCACGAAGAGGAGGAGAACAGTCTCGATGCGGCGCGCTCGCAATGCCTCTGAGCCCGTCTCGGCGGTCGGGCACGCGATGGGATCGCTCATGGTCCGGCAGCATTGTACCGCCGAACGAGCCCGTGGGAGGAAGTAGCTGCCGAGCGAGGCTAACGGGGGCCGATCGAACGCGGCGCTGCGGTAAGCAGCTCATCGAGCAGCCTGGCGACGTCGGCCGGCGGCATAGCCTCCACCAGGTACCGATGTTGCTTGTGCGGCGTCGGTATCCACTCGTTGTAGCCGTGGGGCACGCGAGCATGCATCACGCAGAGCCCGGGCTCTGACAGCTTCCAGTAGTCACGCGCACCCCTCACTGCATAGAGCACGGCGGTCAGGTCCCACGCCTCCCGGTCGCGCAATCCGTTGTAGTGCAGATAGCAGGCGCGCACCGGATTGGCTTCGGGGGTCGCGGCGAGATTCGCTCCAACCTTGATCGCTGCCCCTATCGCGAAGCCGCTGAAGACGATGGGGGTCGGCCAGTCATTGATAGCACGCACGGAGGCGACGGTGTCATACATGAGGTTGTACTCCGCCTGGCCGCCAGGGAACTGCCCCTGGGGGAAGATGCCTCCCATGCAGACCCACTGGCGCACCTTCTGGCGAACCAGCGTTTCGCCATCCAATGAGCTGTTTTCGTCGGGCCGGCTATTGAGGAGCGCGGCCATGTTGCTGAGAAGCCCGACGGTGACCATGGTGACGCTGCCGTCGGGCTGAGCGGCGAGCAGCTTCCCTGTGAGCAGGACCGCATCCGGCGCGTCGCTGCTCCTGGCGATGGAATGGGGGAAGGCTCGCGCTACCTTCTCGGCGTACGAGGATGGCGTCTCTCGGTCGGGGTCCTTGAGGTTCCGGTAGCCGTGGAGATGCTCACGCTGGTAGCCGATGGGCAAGTCGGGGCGCCCATAGTACGTATTGATGGCGTTGGCGCATGGCACGATCCACTCGTTCTTGGATGAGACCATCAGACCGAGGATCTCGCACTCGCCGCGGTCAGCCAGCGCATGGAGCACAGCGATGGCGCCAGCGTCGTCTACATCCTCGGCAAGGTCAACATCCAGGATGATCTTCGGTCGTTCAGCGGCTGGTGATTGTCCGACGGCGTTCGCGGGCATAGCCAGCATCCCTCCCGCAAGCAAGATAGGCACGACGATGGTCAGAATCATGGGATGTCACCTCGTTCGCAGCGTACCACGGGGACAGACAAGGATGCGAGCCAGCATAGACATTCTGTCCGGTATCACAGTATAATGTGCGCCGCAGTCCGAACGGACAATCCGCTCCGAAATGAGGTGAACGCAAGCTTGGTGCAGGTTATCGTCAAACCCGGCGAGCCCATTGATGTCGCGCTGAAGCGGTTCAAGAAGATCGTGATGAACAGCGGCATCACGAAAGAAGCGCGCATGCACGAGCGCTATGAGAAGCCCAGCGACCGCAAGCGTCGCGAGCTGAAAGCCGCCATTCGCAAGTTTCAGCGCGCCCGCGCAAAGGCAGCCGCGCGAGAGCGCTATTGAGATCGCGAGGGTATCCAGCGGCAGCAACGACAAAGGGCGGCAAGAGCCGCCCTTTGTCGTTGCTGGTGCCGGAGAAGGGATTCGAACCCCCACGCGGTTGCCCGCAAGTGATTTTGAGTCACCCGTGTCTGCCATTCCACCACTCCGGCACGGGCAACCCGGATTATACGCGGTGGCAAGACGAGTGTCAACCGTAACAGCCCGAAGGCCGACAACTCAGCTCTTCTTGTTCTGCTTCTTCAGCGCGATCTTGATCTTGCGTTCCTTCTCGGCAGCCGTGAGAGTCTCGAAGGCCGGCTTGCATCCGGAGCAACAGAAGTGCACGCGGTAGTTCTTGAACGTAGCGGTGCCACCTCCCTGTCCGACGACCTTGTTGCCCATCATCGGGCACACGGTAACCTCGGTGAGCTTGGCAATCGGCTTGCTCTTGTCCTTGGGGCCCGCCAGTGCGCCCCCGGCAAGGAATGCAGCCATCACGGCCAGCGCGATGGTCTTGCCCATATGCTTGTCTCCTTGTGGTCTAGCCAGCGCTGCACTTGTTGTGCAGCCTTAAGGTGTACTATCAGGACAGCAACCCCGATAGTTCCCGTCCCGACGGCGTTGCCGGACCACGGTTTCAAAGTCAAATCCCCATAGGACGCTCTTGAACCGAACGTCCCTCAAGATCGCATAGGAGGTCTCGATGCTGATTCGAACGCGAGTCACCGCGTTGACGCTCTGCGCTGCGTTCCTGATCTGTGTCCCCGCGCATGCTCGGCTCTACACTCCGGCGCCGACGTATGCGTCGGAGATGGAGGCAGCCAACGCGGCTAAGGCTCGCGGCGATATGGCCGGCATGGAGCAGGCCATCCTTCGGGCGCTTGCTCTGGGACCGGGCGATGAGTACGCATGGCGCTCGCTGGCATGGGCCCAGATGCATCAGGGCAAGTGGCGCGAGTCGCTCGCCACTGCGCGCGAGAACATCCGACGCAACGGAAAGACAAGCTGGTCGTTGGAGCAGCTCTACGCCTCGGCGATGGCGGCCGGGGACCTGCGCCTCGCGGGTCAGGCTCTCAAGGATGAAGAGCGTCTCCCGCAGGCGTCTCGTAACAGAAGCCTGGAGGCAGAGCGCGCCGCATATCGGGCGGCGACCCATCCAACCCGGTACGACCTCACATGGCGATTGCGGGTTGCAGACTACAAGCTCCAGAAGGGCGAGCTCGTCATCAACGTGCCGTTTCGGCGGCATCTGTGGCAACAGGCGACACTCTGGTTCGAGGGCGCTCGATCCTGGCGCATCGAGGAAGTGGGACGGCGCGACGTCGCCTTCGTTGTCCCGGGCGATGGCGACGAGGTCCGGCTCCGCGCCACCGTCATCCACACGCCCGAAGTCCGCGGCGGGCGCTTTGCGGATAGGGTGCGAGAGGGGCGTCTGCCACCCGACCATTCTCTACTGCTCGGATCGTTTCGCAACCGGATAGACTACGATCCGACGGATCCCGAGTTGCTCGCCATCGTCTCGCCGATGAGAACGCTCCCTCCGGGCAGACGGGTGCAGGCTGTGCTGGACTGGCTGGCGGCCAACGTGAAGTACGAGTTCGGCTACCCCGACGATCTCACTTCCATACTCCGCAACAGGAAGGGGGTGTGCCACCACCAGGCCAACCTCATGGTGGCGATGTGTAGAGCGCTGGGCATACCGGCGCTGGTCGCCCACGGCATCCGTCTCGGAGGAGGCGACGGCGAGATCAAGGACGTGGTGGCCTCGCACGGCTGGGTGGAAGTATGGCTTGACGGCCGCTGGGTCGGAGTGGAGCCTCTGAATCCCAACTCGCTCCGCTATTTCGACAGCGGCTATCTGATCGTAGATGCCGCCGGCCGCGGCGCCGGCCCGGGCGATGACCACTTCCTCATGTACACTCCGGACGGCCGCCACATCGAGGGCATTCAGGGAGTGCCGGTGTCCGGCTCGATGAGTATCGTGGAGAGATAGGCGTCTCTCGCGCCACCGCCGGTCGGCCTGTCGGCCGCTCTTCGTCTGGTATACTTTTCGCGCCCGCGAGGTACCGCCTCAGCAGCGCCGCTGCGCCGGCATCACGGCGAAGGGCGAAATGACGGGAATGGTCCGGGCTCCCCGACTGCAGAACCGACAGACCGTCGCGGAGGCAAGACCCTCAGTGGGCGCCATGGAGCCTGGATACACTACGAGCATGACTGATCCGACCAACCAACCGAACCGGCACGCGGAGTTCGAACGGGAGCGCGGCGTTCACAGTGTTGACGTTACCGCCAGCGTAGCCCATGTGGCCGCCGCTGTAGGAGCCGAAGAGAATCAGCCCGCGCGCATACAGGCCATGTTCCGTGTCCTGGCCGACGCGTCGGTGCCGGTGTTCTTTGTGAAGCTGCATGGCCAGGACGTGACGTTCTGCGTCGAAGCAGACAGATTGGACGACGTCGAACGCGTGCTCGAAGGCGCAGGCTTCGCCTGCCGCACGCGGCGCGACCTCGCAATCGTCACCGTGCACGCGGGCACTATGCGCGATCTCATCGGCATCATGGTGCGCATCGCCGATGCCCTGCAGATGGCACAGGCAAGGATGTATGCGGTCGGCGATTCGCACAGCTCAGTCCAGTGCCTTATTGACGGCGACAGGACGACGGCGGCTGTGAAGCAGTTGAAGGCGGCGTTCGGTCTGGAGGCGGCAGGTGAGTAGCAAAGAGACTGCGCAGCGGCGCCCCATCATTGTCCAGAAGTTCGGCGGCACGAGCGTGGACACCCATGAACATCGGCGTGCCGCAGCCCTCAAGGTCATTGCCGCGCGGGACAGCGGAAACGAACCGGTGGTAGTTGTCTCGGCGATCGGCCGGTCGGGCGCGCCGTATGCCACCGATACGCTGCGCGATCAGCTCCGAAGCGTGGACCCGTCAACGTCGCCGCATGCGCGCGAAATGGACGCGATGATGGCGTGCGGCGAAATGATCTCGGCAGCCGTGATGGCCGTCACGCTGCAGTCCATGGGCTATCCTGCCATCGCAATGTCGGGGCCGCAGGCCGGCATCCAGACGGACGGCGAGTTCGGCAATGCGCGCATTCGCTCGGTCGAGCCGACAGCGGTGCGTGAGGCCATCGCCCGCGGCGAGATACCGGTCGTGTGCGGCTTTCAGGGCATCGCATGGGAACCAGGCAGCCCGACCCACGGCCTCACGACGACGCTCGGACGGGGCGGCAGCGATACAACGGCCACCGCACTGGGCGCCGCGCTGGGCGCCGCCGCGGTGGAGATCTACACCGACGTGGACGGCGTGAAGACGGCCGATCCTGACATGGTTCCCGATGCGCGGACGCTGGAACTGTGCACCTATCCTGAGCTAGCCGAGATAACCCATCTCGGCGCACAGGTCGTTCACCCTCGCGCTGCTGAGATCGCCATGGACTATGGCATCGAACTGTGGGTCAAGTCCACCTTCTCGGATGCTCCGGGCACGCGCATCATCCGCGCCGAGGATGCGCCGCCGGACCTCCGCCGCCGAGTCACCGGTGTCGCCCACTCGGGCCGAGGCGTGTTCATCCGCCTCGAGATCAAGAATGAAGCCCATAAGCCGGTGATCGAGCAGGAGGTGTATCGGCTCATGGCCGAGGCCGGGGTCAACATTTTCCTGACCTCGTTCAGCCCAACCACCATGGCGTTCGCGGTCACCCGCGACCGCTACGCGACGGCGAGGGATCTGCTTGACGGCATGGTGGTGCCGGTCGGCGCCAACCCGAATGCCCAGCCGGCCAGTACCTTCTATATTTTCAGATTCGAGGAAGATGGCCATCCTGATCTCGCCTACCGCGCTCAGAGGCCGCTTCTTCGGTCCATCGAGCAGTTCATTGATGTGGTGGACGTGCCCGGCTCGGTGTTCGAGAACGTGACGATGGTATCGCTGGTGGCCGGCGAGCATCGGCACGTGCCGGGCGTCCTTGCGGCGATCGTCGAGACGCTCAACGATGCCGGCATACCCATCCATCAAGTCGCCGACTCCACCATGTCCATCTCATGCCTGATACCTGAGACCGACGTCAACCGCGCGGTGCTGATCCTGCACGAACGATTCGGTCTGGGAAACGGCGCAGAGTCTGACACGCCGTCGTAGCGCCGACGCGAGCCACGGGGCACGGCAGAACCATGATGTCGGCTGAGATCGAACGCGAACCCGAGAGACCCGAGGTGCCCGCGGTTCCGGAGCTGCCGTCGCCGCCACCGCTTACGCCGCGCCTGCCCGACATGAGTGGATCGCCGTCGAAACGCGCCGAAGAGATGCGCCGGTTTGGTCTGGCGTATACCATCCCAACCGCACTGATTGCCCCTGTGGTTGTGCTAACATTGTTAGGCGCATGGATTGACGGACGTGTCGGCCATGCATCATCGGGGTTCACGATCGGCGGAGCCGTGATCGGCCTGATTGTCGGCCTGATGAACATGCTTCGTATGGCCGCCAAACTGAACGGATAAGATGCCCGAGCGGGAGTTGCCGGCACGATCCGTTCGTACCAGTTTCTGGTTGGCCGCATGGTTCGTGCTGATCTTCGGACTGCGAGGTCAAGCGGATGTGTCGGTCGGCCTTGCCATTGGCAGCGCGCTGAGCATCTTCAGCCTGTGGTCGCTGGCCTGGGCGGTGCCGCGCGCGACCGAGACGGGCGCACGTCGCGGGCCGTGGCTGCTGGCAGCGCTGTTCATGATAAAGCTGCCGCTGTACGGCGTGATACTGAACTATGCGCTGATGTCGCGCTCGGTGCATCCCGGGGCGCTGTTTGCCGGCGTCGCGGTGGTGCCTGTCGTGATCGTACTGAAGACGTTGAGCCGCTTGCTGATGAAGCTCCCGGCCCCGTAGATAGTCGGCCTCGCTCGGCGGGTGCGGACAAGAGTTGGAAGGAGACGGCCTCGTGCCGCCTGAGGGTCATGCCGGCGCCTCGCCGGCCCACACCGAAACGCATGCCGTGCAAGGTCACGGCGGACATCACGAGTACAAGCTGGGTGATATTCCCGGTCCGTGGCTGCTTTTCAGCAACGGGCTCCTTGTGGCGCTTGTGCTGATCGCCTTCGGTTACCGCGCCAGCCGAAAGCTCGCCGAGATACCCGGCGGCTGGCAGAACGTTGGCGAGATGGTGGTCGAGACGTTTGTGGGATTCACTCGGGGCGTCATCGGCGAAGGCGGCGAGAAGCACGTACCCCTGGTCGGCACGCTCTTCCTGTTCATCTACATCAGCAACCTCTGGGGACAGATACCCGGCTTCCATTCGCCAACCGCCAACCTGAGCACGACGCTTGCCCTTGGCCTGATCGTCTTCTTCTACGTGCAGATTTGGGGCATCCGCCAGAGAGGGTTACGGGGATACCTCGGTCACTTCTGGGGCCCGATCCCGCTGGCAGGCATCCTGCTCTTCCCGATCGAGGTGATCAGCGAGCTGGTGAAGCCGTTCACGCTCGCCATGCGCCTCTTCGGCAACATCTTCGGCGAAGACACGGTGATCATCGTGCTGGCGACCTTGAGCGTCGGCCTGCTCCCTCTGGCGCCCGTGTTTCCCCTGCACTTCCCTGTGCTCATTCTGGGTCTGCTGACCACATTCGTGCAGGCGCTGGTGTTCACGCTCCTGACCTGCATTTACATATCGCTGCAGTCGCACCATGACGACCATCACGGCGAGGAGGCCGGCCATGCAGCGCCGGCGCACTCGTGAACATTCGGAAGTAGGAGCCGGGACAGAGGTGATCGGCAATGGCGGCAGGCATGGTAGCCTTCCGGCGTGTGTCTCAGCGTTGCCGCACCGGTCGTCCCATCGCTAGTACAACGAGGAGTCTCGAACCATGATTTACTTCGCTATGCTCGCGCTCGCAGTCGGTTTCGGCCTTCCGCTGGCCGTACTCGCGGGAGCCACCGCTCAGGGTCGCGCCGCAGCGTCGGCGCTCGAGGGAATGGCGCGCCAGCCCGAGGCCATCGGCAAGATCCAGACTGCCATGATCCTCGGTCTCGCGTTCATCGAGTCGCTGGTCATCTTCACGTTTGTGTTTCTGTTCCTCTTGAAGAGCCAGTTGCCCGCCGATCCCAACACCGTGATCGAAGCGCTCAAGAGCGCAGCCATCAAGTAATCGTTCGTCGCGGGATGCGTCCCGTAAGCACGCTCTATGCTTGATTCTCTGCTCCATAGCCTCAACATAGACCCGCGCGTCCTTGTCCTGAACGGGGCCGTCTTTCTGCTGCTCCTGTTTGTGATGAACCGCGTGTTCTGGCAGCCCATGCTCCGGCACCTTGACACGCGCACGAGGAGCATCAAGGCCGCCTACGCTCAGGTCGAAGCGACCAGGGAGGAAATGGAGAGGCTCCGCGCCGAGTATCAGAAGCGGCTCGATGAGATCGAAGCGGAGGCGCACACGCGCATCCAGCAGACGGTCCGCGTTGCGCAGGCTGCGCGCGAGTCCATCCTGGCTGAGGCCCGTCAGACCGCCGACCGCATGAGCCGCGAAGGTCTCGCGGCGATTCAGGCTGAACACGACAGCGTTCGCGCCGAAATGCTCGAGACGCTCAACCGCGTCGCCGTTCAGGCTCTCTCGCGTGCCCAGGGCGCGCCGGCTGATGAACAACAGCAATCCGTCATCCGTGAGTATCTCGTATCCGGCACGGAGAGAAACTGATCCGCTATGGGCCAACTGCAATCACCCTGGATACTCGAGCACACGAGCGACGTCACGAACTGGCAATGGTTCGTCGTCCGCACCGTGGGGTTCCTGGCGCTCCTGTACATCGTGGTGCGGTTCATTGTGCCGGTGGTCGGATCCATGCTGCACACGCGGCGTGAGGCTATCACCGAATCGTCCGAACAGGTGCGCACCACGCTGGCAGAGGCCGAGAAGATGCGCGACGACTACCGGGCTCGACTGGAGAGGATTGCCGACGAGACCGCCTTGCGTCTGCAAGAAGCGGTGCGAGAGGCCGAAGACCTGCAAGCGCACATTCAGGAAGAGGCACAGCAGCAGGCGGCAGCCATCGTCGAGCGGACCCGCCGAGAGCTCCGCCGCGAGCGCGACAAGGCAATGGCGCATCTGCGGATTGAGTTCACCGACACGGTCATCGAAGCGGCGCGCATGGCTGCAGCGCGCACGCTCACGCGTGAGCGGCAGGCCGAACTCGTGAACTTGTTCGTGCGCGATGTGGGAGCGCGGCGGTGACCGGCCTGAGAGAGGGGCGCGTCGCCCGGAGATATGCCGGCGCGCTGTTCGGCGCCGCTCGCCGACTCGGTCGGGTCGCCGAAGTGGATGCCGATCTCGAAAGCATCCTTGCGGCGCGACGCGACAGTCCGGCGTTTCGGCAAGTACTCGAGAGCCCCCTCATACCAGCCGAGCGCAAGAAGCTTATTATGGATCGTGCGCTCGCAGGCGTTGAGCCGTTGACCCGCGCATTCGTGGACCTGCTCATCTCCAAGCGTCGCACCGATGCGCTGCCCGCCATCCGTGAGGAGTATCGCCGCTGCGCCGACGAGGCTGCGGGCATTGCACGCGTCGAGGTGACCGTCGCGGCGCCCATAACCGACGCCGAGTTGGCCCAGCTAAGGGCAGCTCTCGAAGCCCGGTGCGGCAGTCGCGTCGCAATGCACGTCAGGGTCGAACCGGCGGTTCTGGGCGGCGTTATTGCGCGGATCGGCGATACGGTGTGGGACGGCAGCGTCCGCGGCGCCCTTGAGACCATGCGAGAAGAAATGCTGGCCGAGTCGGCCGTGGTGGCCGCATCTGCGGCCTGAGCCCGCCCAGATGCCCAAGGCGCACGCAACGGCGGCAGTGAAGTGATGGGAGAACGTAGCCCGTGGCAATAAGACCCGAAGAGATAACATCCATCCTCGAGCGCGAACTCGAGGCCTATGAGCGCAGGATCGAGGAAGTCGGCGTCGGTACCGTGCTGCAAGTGGGTGACGGTATCGCCCGAATCTACGGCCTGCAGGACTGCATGGTGCAGGAGATGCTGGAGTTCCTCGATGACCGGGGCGACCCCATCACCGACCCGGAAGGCAACATCATCCGCGGCATCGCTCTGAACCTCGATGAGGACAACGTGGGCACGGTGATCCTGGGCCCGGACACCGGCATCCGGGAAGGCACGACGGTTCGGCGCACCGGCAAGGTCATCTCCATTCCGGTCGGCCACGCGATGGTGGGGCGCGTCGTCAACGCGGTGGGCGATCCTCTGGATGGGCGCGGTCCGATCGTATCGGAGGATCGCCGATACCTCGAGACGCGCGCTCCGGGCGTCATCGACCGCCAGCCGGTGTCCGAACCGCTGCAGACGGGGCTCAAGGCCATAGATGCCATGGTGCCGATCGGCCGCGGTCAGCGCGAGCTGATTATCGGTGACCGCGGCACGGGCAAGACAGCCATCGCCCTGGACACCATTCTGAACCAGAAGGGTACCGGCGTTATCTGCGTCTACGTTGCGATCGGTCAGAAGCAATCAACCGTAGCGCAGGTAGTGCGGACCCTGCAGCAGCACGGCGCGCTTGAATACACGATTGTTGTCAGCGCAACGGCATCCGACCCTGCCCCCATGCAGTTCCTCGCGCCCTACTCGGGTGTTACCATCGGCGAGTTCTTCCGCGATCAGGGCGGCCATGTGCTCTGCGTCTACGACGACCTCTCGAAGCACGCCGTAGCCTACCGGCAGGTTTCGCTGCTCTTGCGCCGACCGCCGGGACGCGAGGCGTTCCCGGGCGACGTCTTCTACCTCCACAGCCGTCTGCTGGAGCGCGCAGCGAAGATCCGTGAGGACTATATCATCGTGCCTCAAGGTGCCTCGCCCGACACCACGACCGGCGTGGACGGTCAGGTCTACCTCGGGGCTCGAGGACGCAAGCAGGCTGAAAAAGCCCTGGCCGAGATGCCCGGCGGCGAGAAGATGGAAGTGCGTCGCCTCGCCCATACCGGCGGGAGCCTGACCGCTCTCCCCATCATCGAGACCCAGGCCGGCGATATCTCGGCGTATATTCCGACCAACGTTATCTCGATCACCGACGGTCAGATCTTCCTCGAGAGCGACTTGTTCTTCTCGGGCATCCGCCCAGCGATCAACGTTGGCACCTCTGTCTCTCGCGTGGGCGGCAGCGCTCAGGTCAGAGCCCTGCGCACGGTGTCCGGCCGACTGAGGCTGGAGCTCGCCCAGTATCGCGAGGTTCAGGCGTTCTCCCAGTTCGCTTCGGACCTTGACCGGGCCACGCAGGCCCAGTTGCACCGCGGCACGCGCATGGTGCAGCTCCTCGTCCAGCCCCAGTACAAGCCTATGCCGGTCGAATGGCAGGTGATCTCCATATTCGCCGGCAACGGGGGCTACCTTGACGCCGTCGAGGCCACCGAAGTGCAGCGGTTTGAGGCGGAGATGCACGCCTATCTGGCAGAGCACTACCCGGAGATCGTCGAGGAGATCAGGAAGACGAAGGAACTGCCCGAGGATCTGCAGCAGCAACTCACGAAGGCGCTCGACCGCTTCGCCGAGCACTACAAAACCGCTTCGGCATCCTGACGCCGCGACCGGCTCCAGCCCCGGCGTGGTCTGCCCACAAGCCGGATCTGCGGGCTGACTCCGTCGGTTCGCCGGAACTCTCTGCATGGACCTGAGCGTAGGGGTCAGTACATCGGGTCGGCTTCGCGCCCCCGATGCTACGTTCAAGGAGAGTGCCAACCATGTCGCGCATTAAGATAGCGGGTCTGGGAGCCGTCGCGGTTGCTGCGCTTGCGGCGGCCCTGACCCCGGTGATCGCCAATCCGGCCGGCCTACGGTCCGGCGTCGAGAAAGGCGCGGCCCTGCCCGCCTACCATCCGGTCCATGTCACGGGTCCCGACAAGAACACGCAGACGTGTCCGGTGTGCAAGTATCCGCGCAACCCGGCCGTGCAGGCCTGGATCAACACCGACAACGAGAAGAACGTCGAGGCGCTGATCGGTGCGCTCGAGAAGGCGTCGAAGAAGCATGCCGACAAGAACTTCAAGGCGTTCGTTGTCTTCATGAACCCGAACCGCGAAGCCGCCGAGACGCTCAAGGGCAGGCTCGCAAAGATCGGCGAGAAGCACAAACTCGAGCATGTCGCCCTCACCTTCCTGCCCGGTCCGGATGACGCTGCCGTAAAGGGCTATGGCATCAACACCGATGCGAAGGTCCGCAACACCATCTTCGTCTATCGCAATCGCACCGTGGATGCCAAGATGGTGAACTTCGATGCCGATGACAAAGGCATTGCGGCCCTGCATGACGCGATCAAGCAGGTCGCGCAATAGAGTCGTCTGATGACGGGGCGGCGGCATGCCGTCCCGTCTCTCATCCTCACACGCGCAAGGAGCGCCTAACCATGAATCGAACCGCCATGATCCGGGCCATGCAGGTGGCCGCCGTCGCAATGCTCGCTTTCGTCGCTCCATCTGCGCTCGCACAGAAGTCCAAGGCGTCCATTCCGTGGGTCTCCTCTCTGGCCAAAGCCAAGAAGACCGCTGCCAAACAGAACAAGCCCATGATGGTTGACTTCTCCGCCGAGTGGTGTCCGCCGTGCAAGGCGATGAAAGCGTCGACCTGGAAGGACGGCCAGGTCATCGAGCGCGCCAAGCGCTTTGTGCCTGTGCTGATCGACATTGACAAGCAGCGCAAAGCCACCGACGATGCCAAGGTGACCGCCGTGCCGACGATCGTCTTCTACACTTCCAAGGGCAAGGAAATCCTGCGCGCCGAAGGCTATCGCGACGTCAAGGGGATCCTCGACCTGATGGCAGAGGCCGAGAAGAAAGCGCGAAGCTGATCGGCGACAAACTGCTCGGGATCGCTTCGCTGTGCTCGCGATGACGTGGCGGATCGTCGGTCGCGATGGTGCACCTGATCCGAATGCCCGTAGGTGCGAATCAACCGCCGTCGTGAGCCGCCGTGTCCAGGAACGCGGCCGCCCGCGGTTGGTCCGCCTTTGCCCCTCTTGAACCCGCTGTTCGTCGGACAAGGACGTACCAGCCGGTTGCAACCCTGCATCACGTAATCGCAACATCGGTTGTCCGGCTGGTACGCCCCTACGGCAGTCGCGCGGGTCGCCGTCCCGAAGTGACACGCCGCAACGGGCCCCAACCGTTGCCGCCAGCATAGTCTCCAACGTCATTCTCACGAAGTCGGGAACCCATTGACGGCCTATGGGTCCCTGCTAATCACATGCGGGGAGGACGAATCGGGCTCGCAAAGCGTGGAGCCGTCGCATTTCCCGACCCGACGCGGTGAGCATGCGTTATACTGGATCCAGGAGCGGCGGATGCCGATCATCGCCGCGCAGCGAGGTCCGAGGATGGAGAACCAGCGTCCGAACATTCTGTTGCTGATGGCCGATCAGTTCCGGGCGGACTGTGTCGGAGCATCGGGCAACCGCGCCATCCGCACGCCGAATCTCGACCACATTGCTCGCGGCGGCGTCATCTTTCCGCGTGCCTACTCCTCCACCCCATCCTGCACGCCCGCTCGAGCCGGCCTCCTGACGGGCTGGGCGCCATGGCGACACGGCATGCTGGGCTACGGTCGCGTGGCAGAACGGTATGCCAACGAGATGCCGCGGATGCTCCGTCAGATGGGCTACTACACCGCTGGCATCGGCAAGATGCACTGGCACCCTCAGCGCAACCTGCATGGCTTCCATCGCACCCTCCTGGATGAGTCCGGTCGCGTTGAGACGCCGGGTTTTGTCAGCGACTACCGCCAGTGGTTCAGAGCGCAGGCGCCCGATCTTGACCCGGACGCGACGGGCATTGGCTGGAACGACTATGCAGCGAAGCCCTACGCTCTGCCCGAGCAACTGCATCCCACGCGCTGGACCGGCGATCGCGCAGTCGAGTTCCTTACGGGCTACAGCGAGCCGTCACCGTGGTTCCTGAAGGTCTCGTTTGCCAGGCCGCACAGCCCCTATGACCCGCCCGAGCGTTTCTGGTGCATGTACGAGGACGTCGAACTTCCCGGGGCCGTCGTGGGTCGCTGGTCCGAGCGCTTCGCCCATCGCGGCGAAACGCTGCCGTCGAGCACCTGGTGGGGCGATCTGGGCAAGGAGCAGGTTCGGCGGTCTCGTCAGGGCTACTACGGCTCGGTCTCGTTCATTGACGAACAGATCGGTCGGATCCTCGAGTCGCTCGAGCGCCGCGGCGAAGCCCAAAGAACGCTGGTAGTCTTCACCGCCGACCACGGCGACATGCTGGGCGACCATCACCTGTGGCGCAAGACCTATGCATATGAGGCGTCGGCGCGCATACCGATGATCGTGCGATGGCCAGAAAGAATCGAGCCGCAGCATGGCGGGGGTCCTGCCACACCCGTGGAGCTGCGTGACATTCTGCCGACCTTTGTGGACGCCACCGGTACCAAGCCCCGACCGTACGAGTTCGACGGCATCAGCCTCTTGTCGCTGGTCAAGCCCGGCGCGAGTCCAGTGCATCGCTTGATGGACCTTGAGCACGCGCGCTGCTATTGGCCGGGGAGCGACTGGACCGCGATCACAGATGGGCATTGCAAGTACATCCACTGGAGCATGACGGGCGAGGAGCAGCTCTTTGATCTCGAGCGTGACCCGGGCGAGCTCAGGAACCTCGCTTCGGAAGCAGGTTCGGCGGCCCTCTTGCGCGTCTGGCGGCATCACATGGCCGAGCATCTTGCCGAGCGCGGCGACGAGTGGGCCAAGGACGGCGCGCCCCGGGTACGGTCGAAGTCCGTGCTGTACAGCCCGCACTACCCCGGATGATCTGTTCGATGGCGAATGCAGCCGAGCGGAACGGCGATCCGCTATCGCCGCACCATTCGGCTGGACGATCGAACAGGAACCCGACGGAAGTCGTCGAAGGTACAGTCTAGTGCATTACCTCGCCCGCTCGGGTAACGCCAGGGAGGTTCCTATGGCCCGCCGAACGCTCATTCCGTTGCTTGCTCTTCTGACCGCATCTGCTGCGGCACAGGACGTCGCTCTCCCGCCTGAGGTCTACCAGCGACCCGGTCCCCACGTGGTGGTTAACGGCGTCCTGCTGAATGCTCCTGTTCGCGAAGTGGGCGGCTCGCTGTTCTTGCCCATGCGCGCCGTCTTCGAGGCCCTGAATGCTGAGGTCAAGTGGTATCCGGCCGCCCAGCAAATCATCGCTACGCGCGGCACTACGACGGTCCAGCTCTGGATCAATCGTCCGGTCGCGATCGTGAATGATAAGGAGATTCGTCTCGCAGCGCCGCCGTCGCTCATGGCAGGCACGACGTATGTTCCCCTCAGGTTCCCCGCCGAGGCCTTTGGAGGCGAGGTCAAATGGATGGGTTCGCTCCGCACGGCGGCGATCACGATTGCACCGCTCGGAGGCCAGCCTGCCCCGAACGAACCCCAGCCGCAGCCCGCCGCACGGCCGGCGCTGGAAGGCGTGGTGATGACAAAGGTCACCTCGGGGGTCACGGCTCTCGTGGTGCAGAACCTCAAGGGCGAGACCGCACTGGTCGAGCTGGCGCCGCAGTGCTCCATCACACGAGCCAACATGGGCGAGACGCTCAAACCGTCCACCTTCGCTGCCATCGAGCTTGGCGACAAGGTGCGGATAACGCGAGACCCGGCCGGCAAGGCAACAGCCGTCGAGGCTCGGTACGCTCAGGTCACGGGGGTTGCCGCCGCCATTGCCAACAACCGGCTGCTGCTCGAGGACGGGTCGCTCTATCAGCTCCAGCCGGATATCCGGGTGGTGAACACCCGCGGCGAGACTGCCCCGCTGGCCCAGGTGGTCAAGGGAATCCGGGTCACGCTCGACCTGACACCCGAAACCACGAACGTCTGGCGGGTGACCATACCGGTCTCCGCAGCCCAGGCAGAACCCAAGCCTGCGACCGACTCCCCCGTTATTCTTACCGTCGCGGCAGTCGGCTACACCAAGCCCCTGAAAGCCGGCGACAGGTTGACTCTGCAGGTCACCGGCGCGCCGGATGCAGAGAGCGTCACAGTCAGCGTCGGCGACGTCCTTCGTGACATCAGGCTCACCCAGACTGCGCCCGGCACCTACACGCGCCAGATCACCATCGCCCCCAACACCAACGTAACCGCAGCGCCCATCGTCGCGACCATGCGCCTCAACGGCAAGCAGTCCGAGCCTGTTCGAGGGACAGCGCCCATCACCATCGACACACGCGCGCCGAGTTTCGATGCGCTCATCCCGGGTGACGGAACGCGCCTCATGGATCGCAATCCCGCCATCGAAGCGGCGTACAGCGACCCCGGCGGAAGCGGCGTAGATACTGGAGCCGTGCGGGTGGTGGTGAACGGCAAAGACGTAACCTTGCAAGCGACGGTCACCGAGACCAGGGCGCGTTTCCGAGCCGAGAACCTGCCCATAGGCCCTGTCTCGGTCAAGATCACCATCGCCGACCATGCAGGCAACACTGCAACGGCAGAATGGGGAGCGGTGGTCGAGCAGGCCACGGCGGCCGGTGAGCGCTACGTCCGACACGATGCTGCCAAGCCGCTGACCGTCGGTCAGAAGCTGAACCTCGTGGCGCGATTCCCCGCGCCGCCGACAAGACTCGAGTGGTTCATGGGCAATAAGCTGATCGGGACCGCCATGACCCGCGATGCTGCCACCGGCGAGTACCGGACCAGCTACACCATCGCAGAAAGCGATGCCGTCGGCGAGCATTCGGTCAGCGTCCGCGCCTACACCTCCGGCAACGAGAGCCAGGTGCTGTTTGCGGCCGATCCGGTCACCGTGATCGCCAGGGCGAGAACGTTCAAGATCACATCGCCGGATGACAAGTCCCGAGCGCCCGCCATGCTCGTTGTAACAGGCGAGGCGACGCCGGACAGCCAGATACGCGTCACCGTAGAGTACGAGAGCCGCGTAGCCTTCCTGCCCGTCAAGGGACAGATATACCGCGGCGTCGTCACGGCTGACGCGAAAGGGGTCTGGCAGACCGAGCCCATTGAGACCGGCGGCTTGCTCATCCGCCCGGACACCTACAAGGTGATCGCCGAGCGCCTCGGCGCCGACGGTGACGTTGTCGAGACGATCACCATCGGGCTGACGAGGAGATAGGTCGGTCGCCTGGTGCTACCGTGTCCCCACCCTGAGCCGGGAATGGGGGAGGAAACGCGCCCCGGCCCTTCGGGCCGGGCCTCGCCTTTGGCCCTTGCACCGTGCCAACCGTAACGCCCATGATCGTCGCCAAAGGCGTTCCGATCGGTGGACGCCGTTGTCCGGGGGCTTGCGCCGCCGGGCTACCATCCACCGTCGCTCCGCGACGGGTTCGGGTGATGGCGGGACCGCCGTCGTCCAGGGGCTTGCGCCGCCCGGCTACCATCCGTCGTCGCTACGCGACGGGTTCGGGTGATGGCGGGACCGCCGTGGTCCGGGGGCTTGCGCCGCCCGGCTACCATCCACCGTCGCTACGCGACGATCTCCATACCCAACCCCATCGCGGAGCGACGACAACATGACCCATGTTCGTCGCGGAGCGACGATGGATGATAGCCGAGGTCCTCGGACCTCGGGAACGCCCGAGGACGCGCCACATTCCCTCGCCTTTGGCCCTTGCACCGTGCCAACCATAACGCCCATGATCGTCGCCAAAGGCGTTCCGAT
>JAAYVH010000184.1 GCA_012517255.1 Chthonomonadales bacterium | reverse complement strand
CGCCGCGGCGCGCGATCGTAGGCCCTGCGGGCCGAACAGAACAATCCCGGCCCTTCAGGCTGAACGACCGCCATCGGGACGAACATCGCCCGCCTTGATTTCGACACGGCGCTTCGCGCCGGCTCAATCACCGGCGGGCTCGGCGACGCCGATATGGGCAGGAGCGCGGTCGCACCGGCGAGCTACGGTCCGCCCACGTCATGGCGAGCAAAGCGAAGCCATCCCGAAGAGCCCACGCGGCCACGTCATCGCAAGATGCGATGGATACCCGCCTTCGGTTGCCTGCTGGCGCGCCCATCACGGCAGGTCCCTGAACGCCACGGGCGTCATCTCAAGCTCGCGCAGACGTTCGGCAACGAGCGCACCGGTCAGCGCGCGCAACTCGTCGGCGTTCGCGCCGGGATGCGAGTACACCTCGGAGACGCCTTCTCCGAGGCCGTCGAGCGCACTCAGGATACGCGCCTCATCCATGTTGCCGCTGTCCAGATGCCCGATCACACGATCTGCCACGCGAAGACCATGAACCGCCGCAATGCGATGGCATCGCCCTGCCAGCGCGCGGAATGCCGCCTGCTCCAACCTGCGTCCCAGTGCTGCGTCCGACCGCCGGGCTGACCGCGCCTCCTCCACCGGCAACCTGATCCACCTGATCCCGCGCAGCGCGCATTCCTCCGTCAGAGCATCCCATATCACGGGATGAATGTGGAGATGCTGGTGCCCGTCGGCATGATCGAGGTTGATCCCGAGTCGCTCGCTGCGCTCGAACTGCGCCGCGATCTCGCGACGAATGGCCGGCCTCAGCCCACACCGGAACCAGTACGCTATGCCGGCCCGGGCGGGGTTTCGTCGGAAGCGGCCGTTGGGGCCGACCAGACGCGGCGCCTCCGCATGGCCCAGCGCTGCATGCCCATCGCTCAGCGTCAGGTGGAGGCCGACGCCCAGTTTCGGCAAATCCCGCGCAAGCGCAGCAGCATGGCATGCCGCCTGCTCGCACACCATGATGCTGGCGGACGTTAGCACGCCGTCCGCATGGGCGGACGCGATCGCCCGGTTGGCATCCTCGGCGGCGCCGAAGTCGTCAGCCGTGAAGACAACGTATCTCCCCATACCGCGATTATAAGCCATGATCGGCGCGGGAAGGAAAGCCGCGACTGCTCCGCGAAGCTCGTGGCATGAATGTGCGACTCTTCCCAGGCATGCTGGCCTGCCTGCTGCACCTGCTCGCAATCGCCCAGCGACCCGATATCCTGCTGGCAGACTTCGAGGGCGAGACCTATGGCGACTGGACCGTAACGGGCACGGCGTTCGGCATCGGTCCCGCCCGAGGGACGCTCCCCAATCAGATGCCGGTCTCAGGGTTCCGCGGTCGAGGTCTGGTCAACTCCTATGTCGGCGGCGACGGCAGCACAGGCAGGCTCGTTTCGCCGGAGTTCACCGTCGCGCGCCGCTGGATCAACTTTCTCATCGGCGGAGGCATGCATCCGGGTCAGACCTCCATGAACCTGATCGTGGATGGCGCCGTGGTGCGCACCGCCACCGGCCCGAACGACCGCCCCGGCGGCACGGAACGGCTCGAATGGGCATCGTGGGATGTCGCGGAGTTCGATGGCCGGAAAGCGCGCATCGAGATCGTGGATGAGGCGACCGGCGGATGGGGGCACATAAACGTGGATGAGATCACCATGAGCGACGAGAAGATGGCCGAGGAGATACGCACCGAGCCTCTCTTCGACGAGAGCTACCGGCCCCAGTTCCATTTCACGCCCATGCGGAACTGGACCAACGATCCCAACGGCCTCGTCTATTACAAGGGCGAATACCATCTCTTTTTCCAGCACAACCCCTTCGGGATTGAGTGGGGCAACATGACCTGGGGCCATGCGGTCAGCCGCGACCTCGTGCACTGGGAGCATCTGCCCAACGCCATCGAGCCCGACAACCTCGGCACGATCTTTTCCGGCTCAGCCGTTGTCGACCATGAGAACACCGCCGGTTTCGCCGCCGGCCGGGAAAAGGCCATCGTGGCTATCTACACGGCCGCAGGCGGCACCTCCGAGGCGTCGAAAGGACAGCCCTTCACCCAGTGCATCGCCTACAGCGTGGATCGTGGCCGGACATGGACCAAGTACGCAGGCAACCCGGTCCTCGCCCACGTTGCCGGCGATAACCGCGACCCCAAGGTCGTATGGCACGCTCCATCGCGCCGATGGATCATGGCTCTGTACCTGAAGGACAACGACTTCGGCCTGTTCCGGTCGCCGGACTTGAAGAGCTGGGAGCATCTGCAGACCATCGCCATGCCGGACTGCGCCGAGTGTCCCGACTTCTTCGACATGCCCGTTCAGGGCAAGCCCGGGGTTCGCCGGTGGGTTCTTACCGCCGCCAACGGCCGCTATGTGATGGGCGACTTCGACGGCACGCACTTCACTCCGGACGGACCGCCCTTACAGGTGGATTACGGCGCCAACTACTACGCAGTTCAGACCTACAGCGACATCCCGAAGTCCGATGGCCGACGGATCCAGATAGCATGGATGAACGGCGGCTCCTATCCGCGCATGCCGTTCAACCAGCAGATGAGCTTCCCGTGCACGCTGACGCTTCGACAGACCCCGGACGGTCTCCGCCTGTTCCGCATGCCCGTGCGCGAGATATCCCGCCTCCGAGGTGAGTGCGCTTCGCTGCGCAACTCCCGGCTCACGCCCGGCAAGGACGTACCCCTTCCGCTCCAATCTGAGCTGTGGGACATCGAAGCGGAGCTTGATCCGGGCGACGCCGCCGTGGTGGGACTGCGCGTGCGGGGAGAGACTGTTGCCTACGACGCGAAGGCGCGCACGCTCTCGTGTCTGGGCCGAACGGCGCCGCTGGAGCCGATCAGGGGGCGCATCCGCCTGCGTATCCTCGTGGACCGCACGTCCATCGAGGTATTCGGCAACGATGGCCGGGTGTCGCTGACCTCCTGCGTCCTCCTTCGATCAAAGGACCGAGCCGTTGCCGCCTTCGCCGAGGGCGGCAATGCAAAGCTCGTGTCGCTGGTCGGCCACAGTCTGAGGAGCGTCTGGAAGCGGCAGGATCGGTGAGTCGTTCCGGGTGCGTGCGCCCCATGCCAGGGCCGGTATGGGGCGCACAGGCCATCGCCGAAGGGACCTATGGTCGTCCGGCTGTCATCGCTGTCTTGGGGGCAGGCGCCGGGTCAAGCGACACCGTCCGGCTCTCCGGGAGCCACCGGCACGCCCAACCTGTCAGTATCTCCCACGCGTCCAGCGGCAGATAGGCTCGCGAGCGATAGACCCGCAAAGGCGTCTTCAGCGCGCAGGTGTTGCCGTCGAGTACGAGGAGCGCCTCGCCTGAGGGGATCACGGCCTTGCGTCCGTCGCGGAGACTGATATGCGCTGCGCGATCCCGCCACACAACCTTTGCGTCCCATTGTCCAGTTCGGAGGTAGCCCGCATAGACATAGACAACGCCGCGATCCATGATCGGCGGGTAGAACAGACCCTCGAGACGCAACGACCCGATACTGAGCGCGATCGGTTGGGTCTTCGGCCGTGACATGGTCCGGTTCGCCGGCGTAACCGACCGAGGCCGCCGGGACCGCGCCCGGCCGCGCGATGGACGGCGTGAGCCCGCCGGTGATTGAGCCGAGGCTCGCGCGGGATGTACGGCAGTAAGGCCGATGGGATGGGGCTGCTCGGTCGACGGGGTCTTCCGCGAGCCTCGTGTCGAAATCCAGGCGGGCGTCGTTATGGCTGTCCCGTTCCGCTGGCTCCGGGGTTTCGATACGGTCGGCGCTCCCCGCGCCGCCCTACTCAACCGCCGGAGCGTTCCCCGCGCCGACCTAACCGCCGGGGGACGGCGCTCGGGCGCGCGATGGACGGCGTGAGCCCGCCGGTGATTGAGCCGAGGCTCGCGCGGGATGTACGGCAGTAAGGCCGATGGGATGG